>JAEZFY010000101.1 GCA_023417265.1 Actinomycetes bacterium
CAGCGGCCGCGAGCAGCTCGGCGTCGGCTTCGGAGCGCACGCCACCTCCGGTCTGCAGCTTGGCCCAGCCCGCCAGCGCAGCGGCGAGGTGGCCGTGCACGGCTGGACGACCTCGAGCGGGCTCCAGCTCGCCGACGCGCTCGACCGCTTCCCGGCAGCCGACGCGTTCGTCATCACCGACATCGCCCGCGACGGGCGCCTCGCCGGCCCCGACCTCGAGGGCTTGGCCGTCGCCCGGGCCGCCACCACCACGCAGCTGATCGCCAGCGGCGGCGTCGCCACGCTCGCCGACATCCAGGCGCTGGCGGCGCTCGGCGTCGACGGGGTGATCACCGGCAAGGCGATCTACGAGCGTCGCTTCACGGTGACCGACGCAGTGGCCGTGCTGGCGGGAGCCGCCTGATGCGCGTCGCCCGTGTGATCCCGTGCCTCGACGTTACCGGCGGGCGCGTCGTCAAAGGCACCAACTTCGTCGAGTTGCGCGACGCCGGCGACCCGGTCGAGTTGGCCGCCCGTTACGACGCCGAAGGCGCCGACGAGCTGGTCTTCCTCGACATCACCGCCAGCTCCGACGCCCGCGACACCACCGTCGACATGGTGTACCGGGTCGCCGAACAGGTGTACATCCCCTTCACTGTCGGTGGCGGGATCCGCACGCTCGAGGACGCCCGTCGGATGTTGCGGGCCGGCGCCGACAAGGTCAGCGTCAACACCGCCGCCGTGCAACGGCCTGGGTTGCTGACCGAGATCGCCGGCGAGTTCGGGAGCCAGTGTGTCACCTGCGCGATCGACGCCAAGCGCGTCGCTGACGGTGGCGGCCACGAGGTGTACCTGCACGGTGGGCGCACGCCCACCGGTATCGACGCCGTGGCTTGGGCGGCCCAGGCAGCTGCGCTCGGTGCCGGCGAGATCCTGCTGACGTCGATGGATCGCGACGGCACGAAGCTCGGGTTCGATCTCGAGTTGACGCGGTCGATCAGCGACGCCGTCGGCGTACCGCTGATCGCCAGCGGTGGTGTCGGCACGCTCGAGCATCTCGTCGACGGCGTCGTCGACGGCCACGCCGACGCCGTCCTCGCGGCGTCGATCTTCCACTTCCGCGAGCACACCGTCGGCGACGCCAAAGCCGCCCTCGCCGCCGCCGGCGTCACCGTCCGCCCCTGAGGTCGGCGCGCCTTCGTCGGTGAGCCACGCGGGGCGATCCGTTACGGTGACGGGCATGGCTGTCACGACGGAACGCCGGGGTACGGTGCTGCTGATCACCCTCGACGACGGGCGCGCCAACGCCCTCACGGCGGCGACGTTCGCGGCGGTCACCGAGGCGATTCGCGAGGCGGAAGCCGACGACTCGGTCGAGGCCGCCGTCGTCGCCGGCCGCGAGGGCCGCTTCTCGGGCGGCTTCGATCTCGGCGTGATGCGCGGCGACGACCGCGACGCGATCGCCAACCTCGCCGCCGACGGGGCGATGCTCGTGCACACCCTGTACGGGTCGCAGGTCCCCGTGGTCGCCGCCTGCACCGGCCACGCGATCGCGATGGGGGCGATGGTGCTGCTCGGCTGCGACCTGCGGATCGGCGCCGCCGGCGACTTCAAGTTGGGGATGACCGAGCATGCGATCGGCATGAGCCTCCCGGCGTGGGCGCTGACGATTCTCACCGAGCGGCTCGACCGGACGATGCTGCAGCGCTCGCTGATGAACGCCGAGGTGTACGACCCAGAGTCGGCGGTCGCCGCCGGCTACCTCGATCGGGTCGTGCCGCCCGGCGACGTCGTCGACGCCGCCGTCGCTGCGGCCACCGAGCTCGGCGAGCAGCTCGACGCCCGCGCCCGGGCCGGGACGCTCAAGCTGCTGCGCGGCCCGATGCTCGACCAGCTCGCCGCCCACGCCGCCGCGTTCCGCGACGGCGGCACGCTGTAGGGCCCCCGCCGGTAGGGTCGCCGGCATGGCGATCCCCGACGAGAAGATGGAATATCGGCGTCTCGGCGCCACCGGTGTGAAGACCAGCGTGCTCAGCTTCGGGAGCTGGGTGACGTTCGGGAACCAGATGAACACCGACCTGGCGTTGGAGTGCATGCAGGCCGCCCACGATGCAGGCTGCAACTTCTTCGACAACGCCGAGAGCTACGCCCAGGGCAAGTCCGAATCGGTGATGGGCGAGGCGCTCCGCCAGCTCGACTGGCCGCGCTGGTCGTACCTGATCACCACCAAGCTGTTCTGGGGTATCCGCGGCAACGTGCCGAACATGCAGAACACGCTCAACCGGAAGTACCTGCTGCAGGCCATCGACGGCTCGCTCGAGCGGTTCGGGCTCGATTTCGTCGACGTCGTGTACTGCCACCGGGCCGACCCCGACACCCCGATCGAGGAGACGGTGTGGGCGATGAGCGACATCGTTGCCTCCGGCAAGGCGCTCTACTGGGGCACCAGCGAATGGACCGCCGACGAGATCCGCACGGCGATCGACATCGCCGACAAGTACGGGCTGCGCAAGCCGGTCACCGAGCAGTCGCAGTACAACCTGCTCGAACGCCAGCACGTCGAGGTCGACTACGCCCGCCTGTACGCCGACACGGGCTACGGCAACACGATCTGGAGCCCGCTCGCCTCGGGCCTGCTCACCGGCAAGTACCGCGACGGCATTCCCGAAGGGTCGCGGGGTGCGCTGACGAGCATGCCGTGGCTCACGCCGCGGTTCACCGACGCCGAGAACCTGGCCCGCGTCGAGCGCCTGCGCCCGATCGCCGACCGGCTCGGCTGCACGCTCGCCCAGCTGTCGATCGCGTGGGCCACGCTGCACCCGATGGTGTCGACCGTGATCACCGGGGCCAGCCGGCCCGAGCAGGTCACCGAGAATTTTGCGGCGATCGACGTCGTGCCGTTGCTCACGAGCGACGTGCGCGCCGAGATCGACGCGGCCCTCAGCGCCTGACGCCGGCGCCGCGAAACCGCAGCGGTCGCAGTCGGTGACGGCTGCGACACTTTGCTGATGCCCGCTGCACCGGCGAGTCGGCTGCGCGCCCTGATCGCCCTCACCCGGCGCTCCGCCGGGCGCTGGGTCGCGCTCGCCGTGCTCGTCGCCGCGGCCTCGGCGTGCACGCTCGGCGGGCCACTCGTCGTCCGTGAGCTGATCGACCGCGTCAGCAACGGCGCGGGCGTCGGCGACGTGCGCGTGCTCGCCCTGGCGTTCCTCGGCATCGTCGTTGCCGGGCAGCTGCTCGAGGTGCTCGTCGTGTGGTGGGCGACCGCCACCGCGTGGAGCGTCACCAACCGGCTACGGGTCGAGTTGACGGGGCACGTGCTGGGGCTCGACCACGAGTTCCATCGCACGCACACGCCGGGTGAGCTGATCAGCCGGGTCGACGGCGACGTGACGTCGGTCAGCGACTTCCTCGGCAAGGTGCTCCCCAAAGTCGCCGGCTCGCTGCTGCTCGTGCTCGGGATCATCGCCGCGTTGACGGTGGTCGACTGGCGGCTCGGCGTGGCGATGCTCGCGTACTTCGCCCTGGCCGTCGCGGCGGTGGCGTTGTCGCGGCACCGCTCGGTCAACGAGTCGGCCGACGAGATGAGCGCACTCGGCCGCCTGTACGGCGGTATCGAGGAGCGCCTCAACGCCGCCGAGGACCTACGCGCCAACGGCGCCGGGCAGCACGCGATGTGGCGATTCGTCGAGGAGGCTGCCGACTTCATGCGCCACAGCCTGCGCCGGGCGATGGCCTTCATGGGGATGTGGTGGGCGGTTCAAGCTGCAGTCGTACTCGGCATGGCGGGCGCGATCGCCGGTGGGGCGTGGTTGGTCGAACGCGGCGCGATCAGCATCGGCACCGCGTTCTTGCTGTTCCAGTACGTGCTCCTGATCGGCCGGCCCCTCGACGAGATGGTGGAAGAGCTGCAGACGGTGCAGAAGGCCAACGGGGCGATGATCCGGGTGGCCGAGCTGCTCGACATCCGCCCGACGATCGTCGACGCTGGCACGCGTTCGCCGGCTCCCGGGCCGTTGTCCGTGACGTGCTCGGGCGTTGCCTTCGCCTACGACGCCGGGACCGTGCTGCACGACATCGATGTGTCGATCGGCGCCGCCCGCACCGTCGGCGTCGTCGGTCGCACCGGCAGCGGCAAGACGACGTTCACCCGGCTGGTCCTCCGGCTGGTCGAGCCGACGGCCGGCACGCTCAGCCTCGGCGGTGTACCGATCGCAGAGATCCCGCTCGCCGAGCTGCGCCGACGGGTCGCGCTGGTGCCGCAAGAAGTGGAGCTGCTCGCCGGGACGGTACGCGACAACATCACCCTGTTCGACGCCGTGCCGAGTGATGCCGACGTCGAGCAGGCCCTGCGGGCGGCCGGGCTCGACGCGCTCGCCGACGGTGGGATCGACCGCCCGCTCGGCCCGGGTGGTGCCGGGCTCTCGGCGGGCGAGGCGCAGCTCGTGTCGCTGGCGCGGGTCTGGCTACGGCAACCCGACCTGGTGGTCCTCGACGAGGCGACCGCCCGGGTCGACCCGGAAACCGAGCAGCGGCTGGCCGAGGCGGTGCGCCGGCTACTGCGCGGGCGCACCGCGCTGGTGATCGCCCACCGCCTGTCGACGCTCGACGCGGTCGACGACGTGATCGTGTTCAGCGCCGGGCGGATCGTCGAGTTCGGGCCGCGCGACGCACTCGCCGGCGACCCGGCGAGTCGCTTCCACCGCCTGCTTGCCCTGAGCGGGGCGAGCGGCGCGGCGACGCTCGACGAGCTCACCGAGGTGCCGGTGTGAACCCGTTCCGGCTGGCGCTCCGCGTCGCCCACCACCGGCCGCGGCTGTTCTGGGGGGCGTGGGCGCTGTGGTGCCTGTTCTTCTCGCTGCCGGCCCTCAGCGGGTGGGTGCTCAGCCGGGCGTTCGCCGCGCTCGATGCCGGCCACACGGGCAAGGTCTACGTGTGGGTACTGGTCACGATCGCCGTCGAAGCGTTCCGGATGGCGGTCGTGCACGCCGGCGTCGCTGCGTACCACCGGGTGTGGGTGCACCAGCAGGCGTTCCTGCAAGCCAACCTGCTGCACGCCCAGCTGTCGAGCGGCGGTCCGGCAGCCGGGCGACCCGTCGCCTCGGCCGGTGAGGCGATCACCCACTTCCGTGACGACGTCAACGACGTCGTCACGTTCGTCGACAACCTCGTCGATGCGTCCGGTGGGCTGGTGTTCTTCTCGATCGCGATGGCGCTCCTGGGGGCGACCAACCTCGCCGCCGCGGCGGTGCTCGTCGTGCCGTTGGCGTTCGTGGCGATCGTCACGGCCCGGCTCGGCACCACGCTCAAGCGCCTGCGCGCAGCCGACCGCGAGGCGACCGCTGCGGTCACCGGCCTGATCGGCGACGTGATGTCGTCGGCCACCACTGTCAAGGTCAACCGTGCCGACCGGAACGTACTCGCCCGCCTGGCGGTGCTCGCCGAGCGGCGCCGTCACACCGCCGTGCGCGACCGCGTGCTCGACGAGGGGATCATGGCGGTGAGCAACGGGTCCACCGACGTCGGGCTCGGCCTCGTCCTGCTGGTGGGGGCCGGGGCGCTCGCCCGCGGCACGTTCGGGCTCGGCGACCTGGCCCTGTTCGTGAGCTATCTGGGGTGGCTCAGCTTCCTGCCGCGGATGGTCGGGCGCGTGCTCGCCAGCGTGCGTCAGTCGAGTGTTGCCCTCGACCGCATGCAGGGGCTCGTCGCCGAGCGCAACCCGGAGCGCCTGGTCGCTCCTCACGCGTTACCGATCGGCATCCGTGAGCCGCGTGTGCGGCCCCGGCCGGAGCGGGCCGGCCGGGTACCGCTCGCCGAACTGCAGGTCGAGCACCTGACCGCCCGATTCCCGACCGGCGGGGGGGTCAGCGACGTGTCGTTCACGCTCCGGCGCGGCGAGTTCGTGGTGGTCACCGGGCCGATCGGCGCCGGCAAGACGACCTTGCTGCGGGCGCTGCTCGGGCTCGCCTGGCAGACCCGACCGGACGTCGGCGGGCAGGCGGCCGGGACGGTGCGCTGGAACGGTGTCGCGGTGGCCGACCGGGCGGCCTTCTTCGTGCCGCCGCAGGCCGCGTTCCTGCCGCAGGTGCCGCAGTTGATCTCCGATTCGCTGGCCGACAACGTCGCCTTCGGCGAGGTCGACGACGAGCAGTTGGCGTGGGCGCTCGGCCTGGCCGAGCTGGGTGACGACGTGGCCGGCTTCCCCGAGACGACCAGCACGCTGATCGGCCCGCGCGGGCTGCGCCTGTCGGGCGGCCAGCGCCAGCGTCTGGCGGCCGCCCGAGCGGTGTACCACCGGCCCGAACTGGTGGTGCTCGACGACCTGTCGAGTGCGCTCGACGTCGAGACCGAACTGCGCCTGTGGGAGCACTTCGCGGCGGCCGGGATGACCGTCTTGGCGGTGTCGCACCGCGCCGTCGCCTTCACCGCCGCGTCGCGCGTGCTCCGCCTCGAGGGCGGGCGCCTCGTCGACGAGCGCCGCGGCTCAGCCGGCGCCGAAGGCGTCGAGCAGCGCGCGTAGGTCGTCGAGGGTCGCCTCGGGGCCGGTGGAGATGACCGCCAGCGTCGGGTAGTCGGCGTCGACCGGCTCGGACAGCTCGATCACGGCAATGTCGAGCGGCCACTCGCTGCACGCGTTGGTGCACTCGTAGTACACCTGCTCGCCGAGCGTGGCCGGCCCGAGCACGGTCTCGATCGCCCCACCTGCGGTGGGCGCGGGCGCGTCAGCCAACGTGCGGTAGTGGCCGTAGGCCCCGTTGCCGGGCTCGGAGTTCTCCGGGTCGCAGCTGGCCGGCCAGGCTTCGATCAACACACCCCCGGCGAGTTGCCACCAGTACCCGACGCACGACCCGTCACCGACGAAGTCGTCGGTGCCCGAGTCCACCAGTGCGTGCTCGTCGGGCAGGGCCAGCGTGAACGCCAGCCGGTCGTCGGCGAACTCGATCAGCGTGGCCGGCTCGAGCGCGGTGACACCCGGCGTCGCCATCGGAGAACTCGTGACCGGTGCGCTGATCGGCGCCGTGACGGGTGCCGCGACCGTGGGCTCGGTCGGGCTGGCCGGCTCGTCGGCGCCACCGCACGCGCCCGCTGCGGCGAGCGCGAGTAGGAGGGTCGGCACGGCGGGGCGGGGGAGCGGGCGAGCCACGCCGCCCGACGGTAGCCGGGTGGAGGCCAACGCCCCTCGGTAGCCTCGACGTCGATGCCGTCCGAGCCGAAGACCCCGATCGTCATGCTCAACGACCGTCTCTTGGTGCGCCTGACCGACGACGGTGAGCGGCACACGGCCGGCGGGATCCTGATCCCGGCCACGGCCAAGATGGCCAAGCGTCTCGTCTGGGGCGAGGTCGTCGCCCTCGGCCCCAACGTGCGCGCCGCCGAGTCGGGCGACAAGGTGCTGTTCAGCCCCGACGATCGCTACGAGGTCGACGTCGGTGGCGAGGAGTTCACGATGCTGCGCGAGCGCGATCTGCACGCCGTCGCGGCGGCCCGCAACGAGACCAACACCGGCCTGTACCTGTAACCACCAGGGTTCGTGATCGCCCCCGCCCGTATCCTGCGGGCATGGCTTCCGGCACCGTGATCGCTGCGACCCCCGACCAACTCGGGGCGGTCCGCTTCAACCACGACGGGCTGGTGCCGGCGATCGCCCAGGACGCGACCTCCGGCGATGTGCTGATGATGGCGTGGATGAACGCCGAGTCGTTGACGCGCACGCTCGCCGAAGGACGGATGGTGTACTGGTCGCGCAGCCGTCAGGAACTGTGGCGCAAGGGCGACACGTCGGGCGACCGCCAGTTCGTTCGGCAAGCGTTCTACGACTGCGACGGTGACACGCTGTTGTTCCTCGTCGAGCAGGAGGGTGGCGGGGCCTGCCACACCGGTGCGCGCACGTGCTTCTTCCGTGCGTTCGGGCCTGCCGACTAGCGTCGCGCCGTGCGGTTCCAGCCCTCGCTCGCCGAGTTCCAGGCGTACGCCGCCGAGCACACGATCGTCCCGGTGTGGACCGAACTGCTCGGCGATCTCGAAACCCCCGTCTCGGCGTTCGCCAAGCTGGTCGGAGACGCGCCCGGGTTCCTGCTGGAGTCGGTCGAGCACGGCGAGCGCTGGAGCCGCTTCTCGTTCGTCGGCCGCGACCCGTCGGCGACGCTGGTGCTGCGCGACGGGCAACTCACCGTGACCGGCGAGTTGCCCGCCGGGATCCCCACGGACGCCGGCATCCTCGCCGCGATCGAGGCCCTGACAGCGGCCTACTCGAGCCCGCCCTTCGCCGACCTCCCGCCGCTCCACGGCGGCATCATCGGCTACCTCGGCTACGACGTGATCCGTGAAGTCGAGCGGCTCCCCGACGTCCCCGCCGACGACTCGGGGTTACCGGACGCGGTGATGAGCGTGATCGGCTCGCTGGCCGCGTTCGACCACTGGCGCCAGCGGATCTACCTGATCGAGAGCGTGCCGACCCACGGCCTCGACGCCGACGGCCTGGCTGCCGCGTACGCCGCCGCGACCGATCGCGTCGAGGCCGCCGCGGCGCGCCTGTCGCAACCGTTGCCGTACGCGCCGGTGCCACCGCCCCAGACGGGCGAAGCTGCGCCGAGCGTGCGCTCGTCGATGGCCGGCGGCATGTACCAGCGGGCGGTCGAGGTCGCCAAGGAACACATCGTGGCCGGCGACATCTTCCAGGTCGTGCTCGCCCAGCGCTTCGACCTCGAGCTCGGCGCCGATCCGTTCGACGTGTACCGCGTGCTGCGTCAGATCAACCCGAGCCCGTACATGTACTTCCTGCGTGATCCACAGGTGACGATTGTCGGCTCGTCGCCCGAACCGATGGTGCAACTGCTCGGGCGGACCGTGGTCTCGCGCCCGATCGCCGGCACGCGCAAGCGCGGCACCACCGACGAGCACGACCGCCGCCTCGCCGCCGAACTGCTCGAGCATCCGAAAGAGCGCGCCGAGCACGTCATGCTGGTCGACCTCGCCCGTAACGACGTCGGCCGGGTCGCCGAGTACGGCACCGTGCACCCCGACGAGCTGATGACGCTCGAGCGCTACAGCCACGTGATGCATCTCACATCGCAGGTGTCGGGCACGTTGCGCGACGGGTTGGGCCCGATCGACGTGCTCCGGGCGACGCTGCCGGCCGGCACGGTGAGCGGGGCCCCGAAGGTGCGCGCGATAGAGATCATCGACGCGCTCGAGCCGGTCAAGCGCGGGCCGTACGCCGGTGTGGTCGGCTACGTCGACTGGTCGGGCAACCTCGACACGGCGATCACGATCCGCACGATGTTCGTGCGTCCGCCCGACGCCGACGGGCGGGTGCTGGCGAGCGTCCAGGCCGGGGCCGGCATCGTCGCCGACTCCGTGCCCGACGACGAAGATCTCGAGTGCCACAACAAGGCCGCGGCGCTGCTCGCAGCGATCCCGGCGGCGCGGCGGATGAGCGCCAAGTGACCGACGTCGGCGGGCTGTCGGCCGACGAACGGGCGGCCGCCCGGGCGTTCCTGCAGCGCGCCGAGGTGCGCCTGTCGACGCTGCATCGCGTCGCGTCGGCGCTGCTCTCGGGGGCGGGTGTGATGGTGCTCCTCCCGCCGATCGCCAAGGACGCGATCGTCACCGTCATCACGCGCCTCACGCAGGGCGACGTCGACGCCGTACGGGTGTTGCTGATCGCCGCCGCGAGCTTGTCGCTGGCGCTCCCGCTGGTCGCGTTCTGGCTCTTGATCCGCGACCTCACCCGGTTCTACTTCCACGGGCAACATCTGCTCGCCGACGGCCAGAACCTGTTCCTGCCGCGGTTCACGCTGACCGGCTTGCGGCTACCCGACGACGAGCTCGGCGGGGCGGCCAGCGCGGCGCTCGACGAGGCGCGCCGCGACCCGGCGACGATCGAACTGCTGGTGCCCGCCCGGCCCGACGCCCAGGCCAAGGTCGATCGCCGGCTGACCGGTTACGGCATCGACCCGGCCGAATCCGACGTCGCCCGGGCGGCCGGGCTGTTCGCCCTCGCGGCCTCGACCGAGCGCTCGTTGCTGGCCGAGGTCGCCAAGGTGGAGGCCGGACTCGCCCGCCACCTCCAGCGCCTGCAGGTCATCGTGCTGCGCTACGTGAAGGCGCTGGTGGCGTTCATGGCCACCGCCCTGGCGGTGTTCGCGATGAGCGCCGTCGAGGCCCGCAACGCCGTGATCGGCCCGATCGACGAGCTGTGGCTGGGAGCGATCCTGGCGCTGTGGGCGGCCGGCGTGGCGCTCGCCGTCGCCGCGCCGGTGCGCTGGGTCGAACAGATGCTGCGCGCCGAGGGGGCGACCCGTTCGGGCGTCGCCAACGACACCGATCTGACCCGTGTCGAGCGGATCGCCACCGGCGTCGCCCTCGCCACGTGGACCCTCGCAGCCGCCGCGATCGTGATCGCCGCCGGGCAAGGGGCCTCGGCGAGTCACGCCTGGACGGTGCTCGCCGTCGCCGCCCTCTCCGGCGGCCTGCTGACGTGGCACGTGCTGCGCCTGCTCGACGACCGGCGCAGCTGAGCTACCCGAGGCCGCTGGGCTAGAACAGCAGCAACAGGGCGAAGATGGCCGCCCAGCACACGAACACCAGGCTGATCAGCACCGACACGAGCGCCAGTACCGGATAGCTCGTGAGCGCCGAGACGGTGGCGGTCAGGCGCGCCGCGGTCTGGGCGCCCGTGCCGACGACCCCTTTGAGGCCCCACAGCGTGCGCGTCACGTCGACCGCGCCGGACGAGTCGAGCCGGGCCTGGTAGTGGCGGGTGCCGTCCTCGTCGGTGACCTGGAAGGTGTCGATCAAGGCCGTCGCCTGCCGGCCCTGGGCGAGCAGTGAGCGGACCTCTCCCGCCAGCTCGGGGACGTGACGCTTGACCGCCCGCACGCGCCACCAGCCGAGCAGCGCCGCCCCGACGGCGACGACGGCGAAGAACCCGCCGATGACGATCCACACGTTCTCGCGGTCGTCGAGCGCGGCCAAGCCGAGCAGGAACGAGCCGACGCACACGACGATTACCCAGATCGCGATCACCGCCGCGAACCGCGCAGCGCGCCGGGCCAGCGCGGTGACCTGCGACACGGCGCGGGTGGTGTAGATGTCGAGTTGCGCCATCGAGAACGGTTCGCTCACGCCGCGCAGCCTAGGCACGCGGCACACTGTCGTCGTGGAGATCCCCGCCAACGTCCTCGGACCGCGCGACACCATCGTCGTCGAGGGTCGCGACGCCGTGAGCTACGTGCACTCGCAGGTCACCCAGGATGTCGCCGCGATGGCGGTCGGCGACGTGCGCTGGACGTTCGTCCTCGAACCGACCGGCAAGGTCGTGGCCCTGGCGCGCGTGCGACGGGCCGCCGAGGAGCGGCTCGAGCTCGACACCGACGCCGGATTCGGCGACGTCCTCCTGGCGCGTCTCAACCGTTTCAAGATCCGCGTGGCGGCCGACACCACCCTGGTCCCGGCCCCGGCCGATGCGCCACCCGGCGACGACGCCGCCCGGGTCGAGTTCGGGTGGCCGGCGATGGGCGCCGAGATCGTGCCGGGGGAGACGCTGCTCGCCGGCACCGGCCTGGCCGGCCTCGCGGTCAGCTTCACGAAGGGCTGCTATCCCGGCCAGGAACTGGTCGAACGGATGGACAGCCGGGGGGCGAGCGCCCCGCGGCGTCTCCGCCGGGTGCTCGTCGACGCCGGTGCGGCACCCGGTGATCCGGTCGTCGACCGGGCCGGTGGCGAGCCCGCCGGCGAGTTGACGACCGTGGCCGGGCGGCACGCCCTGGCGTGGGTCCGCCGCGGCGCCGAGGTCGGCGAGCCGATCAGCTTCTGAGCGTTCGCCACGGGCGCGTGGAATGCCCGTTGCGGGTGGGGGGTTGGACGTGAGGATGCCCTCCGATCTGCGCCTGTCCGTGCTCGACCTGATCCCCGTCCACCGGGGTCAGACGACGGCCGATGCGATGGCCGCCACGATTGCCCTCGCCCAACGCGCCGACGCCCTCGGCTACACCCGCTACTGGTTCGCCGAGCACCACAACATGGCCGCGGTCGCGTCCACGTCGCCGGCCGTGATGGTGGGCGTCGTGGCCGCCCAGACCCAGCAGATTCGTGTCGGGTCGGGCGGGGTGATGCTCCCCAACCACGCTCCGTTCGTGGTGGCCGAGCAGTTCGCCGCACTCGAAGCCGTCGCCCCTGGCCGAATCGATCTCGGCATCGGCCGCGCCCCGGGCAGCGACCAGGTGATCACTGCCCTGCTGCGCCAGTACGGGGCGACCAGCGACGTCGACCGGTTCCCGAGCCACGTCACCGACATCCTCGCCATGCTCGGCGGTGGGGGAGCCGAGCTGAACCTCCGCGGCGGCCAGACCTACGCCGTGCACGCCACGCCAGCCGCGGCCGGGCGCCCCGAGGTGTGGCTGCTCGGTTCGAGCGACTACTCGGCCACGCTGGCCGGCCAACTCGGCCTGCCGTACGTGTTCGCCTACCACTTCGCCGGTGACGGCATCGAGCGGGCGCTCGAGCTGTACCGGTCGAACTTCCGGGCATCGACGTGGCTCGACGCCCCGCGCACGTTCCTCACGATCAACGCCTCGGTCGCCGACACGGCCGACGAGGCGCTCGCCCGGGCGCTGCCGAACCTCAACCAGATGGCACGGCTGCGCACTGGCAAGCCGCTCGGCCCGCTCGAACGGGTGGAAGAAGCCGAGCAGTACGTCCGCGATGCGGCCGAACAGCGCCTGATCGAGGCGATGGGCGCACGGTGGGTGATCGACGACGCGGCGGGCGCCGGTGCCCGCGTGCGCGAGCTGGCGGTGCGTTACGGCGTCGACGAAGTGATGGTGTCGCCGGCCGCGGGCAGCCGCAGCGACGAACCGGTGCACCGCACCGCCGCCCGCGAGCGCACGCTCGAACTGCTCGCCAAAGAACTCCTCTAGCGGTTCAGGGGAGGCGGGCCCGCAAGCGGGCGAACTCGGCGGTGTCGCGGAGCGGGCCAAGCTCGTTGGCGTGATCCATCACGACGCCGAGCAGGTGGGCCAGATGATCGGGTTCGTGATCGCTGTCGTCGACCGCGGCGGCGAGCCATTGCAGGGCCGTGGCGTGATCGCCCATCGCCGCCGACGCGCGGGCGACCACCACGGCGAGCGTCGACGCCCGCCGGTGGGGGTAGCTCTCGAC
>JAEZFY010000123.1 GCA_023417265.1 Actinomycetes bacterium
GATCCGCACCGAGCTGCCCGGCCCCGCGCCGATCGAGATCGAGCAGATGCGGGCATGGGGCATCTCGACCGTGCTGCGGGCCACCGATGCCTCGGGCGGGCGGGCCTGGTTCAAGGGCATCTGCGAGCACTTCGGTCGCGAGGTCGGCGTCACCGCCGCGCTCGCCGAGCTCGCCCCCGAGTTCGTCGCGCCGGTCCTCGCCGCCGACCTGGCCGAGCGCTGGCTGCTGCTCGGCGACCTCCCCGACGTCGCCCCGGCCGGCGACCCGCGGTCACACGCCAGCGCCTATCGGCGGCTGCGCCAGCTGCAGCGTCGCATCGCTCCCGAGCGCGAGCGGTTGCTCGCCGCCGGGGCCGTTCACCGGCCGTTGACCGCGCTCCCGGGCGCGTTCGCCGAGGTGCTCGCCGATCGGAACCTCGGCGAATGGCTGCAGCTCACGCCGGCACGCGCTCAGCAGCTCGTCACCTGGGTGGCGGCGGCGGTGGACGCGGTGGCCGCGCTCGAGCTCCCCGAAGTGCTCGTGCACGGCGACTTCCACCCCGGCAACGTGGCCACGCTCGGCGACGGGGCGCGAGTGATCTTCGACTGGTCCGACGCGGCCTTGGCACCGCCATTCGTCGACGTGCCGACGTGGCTGACCTGGCTCGACGACGACGCGGCCGAGCGCGAGCGGGCGTGGCACTCGTTCGCCACCGAGTGGGCCGACGTGCTGCCGGTCGACGACTGGTTGGCCAACCGGCGGTTGCTCGACGGCGTGGCCGGGGCGTACCACGTGGTCAGCTACGCCGGGATCGTGCGCTCGATGGACACCCACCACATCGCCGAGCACGCCCGCGGGATCACCGAGTTCGTCACCTTCGTCGACGCCGCGGCACCCTGACGGCGGCGGTCAGAGCGCGTCGTCGCCCTGTTCGCCGGTGCGGATCCGGCTGACGCTGTCGACCGACGTGACCCACACCTTGCCGTCACCGATCTTGCCGGTGGCCGCGGCGGTGACGATCGCGTCGACGACGGCGTCGACCTGGGCGTCGCTGACGACGACGTCGAGCTTGACCTTGGGCACGAGCTCGACCTGGTACTCGGTGCCGCGGTAGATCTCGGTGTGGCCGCCCTGGCGGCCGAACCCGCGGACCTCGCTGCTCGTGAGCCCGGCGGCGCCGACCGCCTTGAGGGCGTCCTTGACGTCGTCCAGCTTGAACGGCCGGATCACAGCGCTGACGAGCTTCATCGGCACAGCATGACAGCTCGCCGGGTGGCGATCGCACCCGTCGGCGCGCGTCGGTTCTGGTCGCTTGGGGCGGTGATCACCTACACTGGCGCACCGCCGGGCCAATGTCGTCCCGGGCTCCACCGTCCCCCGGCGCTGCGGCGCCTCGACTCTGGAAGTTCCCCTATGACGACAGACCTGGGCCCTGCCGGCCCGCCCGCCCCCACTGGTCTCTACGACCCGCGCTGCGAGCACGACTCGTGCGGGGTGTCGTTCGTCGCCCACATGAAAGGTGTCCGCTCGCCCGAGCTCGTGCAGACCGGATTGCGGGCGCTGACCAACCTCGAACACCGCGGCGCCACCGGCGCCGAAGCCGACACCGGCGACGGCGCCGGCGTGCTCCTACAGATGCCCGACCGGCTCCTGCGCGAGTCGGTCGGCTTCACGCTCCCGCCGGAAGGGCAGTACGCCTGCGGTGTCGTGTTCTTGCCGCGCGACACGCGGGTGCGCGGCACCGTGCAACGGCGGATCGGCGAGATCATGGCCGAGGAAGGTGTCGACGTGCTCGGCTGGCGCGACGTGCCCGTCGATCCGTCGTGCCTCGGCAAGACCGCCCTGGCGGCGATGCCGAGCTTCGCCCAACTGTTCGTCAGCTCGCCCGACGGTGAGGCCGGCCTCGAACTCGACCGGCGCACGTACGTGGCCCGCAAGCGCGTCGAGCACGAGTTCGACGGCAGCGGCCCCGACGGCGCCGCGACCCGAACGTTCGTCTGCTCGCTGTCGGCACGCACGCTCGTCTACAAAGGCATGCTGACGACGCCGCAGCTGGGCCAGTTCTTCGGCGACCTCACCGACCCGCGGATCGAGTCGGCGCTGCTGCTCGTGCACTCGCGGTTCTCCACCAACACCTTCCCGTCGTGGCCGCTCGCCCACCCGTACCGGTACATCGCCCACAACGGCGAGATCAACACGGTCCAGGGCAACGAGAACTGGATGCGCGCCCGCGAGGCGATGGCCAGCAGCGTCCACCTCGCCAACCTCGAACGCGCTTTCCCGGTGTGCACCCCCGGCGCCAGCGACACGGCGCGCTTCGACGAGGTGCTCGAACTGCTCCACCTCGGTGGGCGCCCGCTCCACCACGCGGTGCTGATGATGATCCCCGAGGCGTGGGAGAACAACGCCGAGATGGACGATGCCCGGCGGGCGTTCTACCGGTTCCACGCCAGCGTGATGGAACCGTGGGACGGCCCGGCGAGCATCACGTTCACGGACGGCACCGTGATCGGGGCGGTGCTCGACCGCAACGGCCTGCGCCCGAGCCGGTACTGGGTCACCGACGACGACCTCGTCGTGATGGCCTCGGAGGTCGGCGTGATCGACGTCGCCCCCGAGCGCGTGGTCGCCAAGGGCCGCCTCCAGCCGGGCCGGATGTTCCTGATCGACACCCGCGAGGGTCGCATCGTCGACGACGAGGAGATCAAGCACGCGCTCGCCGCCGAGCATCCCTACGACGAGTGGATCGAGCACATCACCGAGCTCGACGACCTGCCCGCCCGCGAGCACGTCGTGTTCAGCCACGACAGCGTCCTGCGCCGCCAGCAGATGTTCGGGTACACCCACGAGGAACTCAAGATCATCATCGCCCCGATGGCGCGCGACGGCAAAGAGCCGCTCGGCTCGATGGGCACCGACACCCCGCTGGCGGTGCTGTCGAACCGGGCCCGGCTGCTGTTCGACTATTTCAGCCAACTGTTCGCCCAGGTCACGAACCCGCCGCTCGACGCGATCCGCGAGGAGGTCGTCACGTCGGTGGCCTCGACGGTGGGACCCGAGTCGAACCTCTTGCTGCCCGGGCCCGAGAGCTGCCACCAGCTGGCGCTGCCGTACCCGATCATCGACAACGACGAGCTCGCCAAGATCATCCACGCCAACGACGAGGGCCAGTTCCCGCACCTGCGGTCGTACGTCGTCAAGGGTCTCTACCGCGTGGCCGGCGGCGGCGACGCACTGCGGATCGCACTCGACGCGATCTTCGCCGAGGTCGACCAGGCGATCGAGACCGGCGCGCGCGTGATCGTGCTCAGCGACCGCAACGCCGACTCGGTCGACGCGCCGATCCCGTCGCTGCTGCTCACGTCGGCCGTGCACCATCATCTCGTGCGCACCCGTCAGCGCACCAAGGTCGGCCTGATCGTCGAGTGCGGTGACGCGCGCGAGGTGCACCACATGGCGCTCCTGCTCGGCTACGGCGCGGGGGCGATCAATCCATACCTCGCCTTCGAGACGATCGAGGACCTGATTCGCGAAGGCCTGCACGGCATGGGCGGGCTGATGCCGCACAAGGCCGTCAAGAACTACATCAAGGCGTGCGGCGCAGGCGTCTTGAAGGTGATGTCGAAGATGGGCGTGTCGACCGTGGCGTCCTACACCGGTGCCCAGATCTTCGAGGCGATCGGGCTCGGCAAGGAGCTCGTCGACAAGTACTTCACCGGTACCGTCAGCCGGGTCGGCGGGATCACCCTCGATCACGTCGCCCGGGCGGTCCAGAGCCGCCACTCCGTGGCCAACCCGAAGCGCCCCGAAGAACGCGCCCACCGGTCGCTCGAGCTCGGCGGCGAATACCAGTGGCGCCGGGAGGGGGAGTACCACCTGTTCAACCCGGAGACGGTGTTCAAGCTGCAGCACGCCACGCGGGCCAAGCGCTACGACATCTTCAAGGAGTACACGAGCAAGGTCGACGACCGTGCCGAGCACCTGGCCACGCTGCGCAGCCTGTTCCGGTTCCGTGACCCCTCCGAGCTCGGCCGGACGCCCGTGCCGCTCGACGAGGTCGAGTCGGTTGCGTCGATCGTCACGCGTTTCTCCACCGGGGCGATGTCGTACGGCTCGATCTCGGCCGAGGCGCACGAGACGCTGGCGGTCGCGATGAACCGGCTCGGTGCCAAGTCGAACACCGGCGAAGGCGGCGAAGACCCCGATCGCCTGTACGACCCCGAGCGCCGCTCGGCGATCAAGCAGGTCGCCTCGGGACG
>JAEZFY010000128.1 GCA_023417265.1 Actinomycetes bacterium
CCTCTATGGCGTGGAAGTCCCGATCGTCGCCCACGAGTTGGCGCAACCCGACAAGGGCACCGGCATCGCCATGATCTGCACGTTCGGCGACGTCACCGACGTGATCTGGTGGCGCGAGCTGCAACTCCCGATGCGCCCGATCGTCGGCCGCAACGGGCGGATCCTGTCCGAAGCCCCCGACGACGTCGACGGTGGCCCCGGGTCGGCGTACGCCGAGATCGCCGGCCTGTGGGTCAAGCAAGCCCAGGCCACGGTCGTCGAGCAGCTGCGCGAGTCCGGCGAGCTGATCGGCGAACCGAAGCCGATCACCCACCCGGTGAAGTTCTACGAGCGCGGCGACCGACCGCTGGAGATCGTCACCAGCCGGCAGTGGTACATCCGCAACGGTGGACGCGACCGCGAGCTCGCCCAGCAGCTGATCGCCCGCGGCCGCGAGATGACGTGGCACCCGACCCACATGCAGCACCGGTACACGAACTGGATCGACGGGCTCAACGGCGACTGGCTGGTGAGTCGCCAGCGCTTCTTCGGCGTGCCGATCCCGGTCTGGTACCCGCTCGACGGTGACGGCCAGCCCGACTACGACGCGCCGATCCTGCCGGCGGAGGACCGTCTGCCGATCGACCCGTCGACCGACGTGCCGCCGGGATACACCCCCGACCAGCGCAACCAGCCGGGCGGGTTCGCCGGCGACCCCGACATCTTCGACACGTGGGCGACCTCGTCGCTGACCCCGCAGATCGCGGCCGACTGGGGCGGGCCGGACGACGCGCTGGCGCAGGTGTTCCCGTACGACGTCCGCCCGCAGGGCCACGACATCATCCGCACCTGGCTGTTCTCCACCGTCGTGCGGGCGCACCACGAGCACGGCACCGTCCCGTGGACCAACGCCGCCCTGTCGGGATGGATCCTCGATCCCGACCGCAAGAAGATGTCGAAGTCGAAGGGCAACACCGTCACACCGATGGGCCTGTTCGAGCAGTACGGCACCGACGCCGTGCGCTACTGGGCGGCATCGGCTCGGCCGGGCACCGACACCGCGTTCAGCGAAGACCAGATGAAGGTTGGCCGCAAACTCGCCACCAAGCTCCTCAACGTGTCGAAGTTCGTGCTCGGGCTCGGTGAGCCCGACGAGTTCGGCTCCGACCCCACCGTCACCGACCCGGTCGACACGATCATGTTGGCCCGGCTCGACGCCGCGATCGGCGACGCGACACGTGCGTTCGAGGGGTTCGACTACGCCCGCGCACTCGAACGCACCGAAGCGTTCTTCTGGTGGTTCTGCGACCACTACGTCGAACTCGTCAAGGGCCGCGCTTACGCCACCCGCGGCGGCGACGGGGCAGCCTCGGCCCGGGTCGCCCTGCGCACCGCGCTCTCGGCGGTGCAGCGCCTGCTGGCGCCGTTCCTGCCGTTCGCCACCGAAGAAGCGTGGAGCTGGTGGCAGGCGGGCAGCGTCCACGTCGCCACCTGGCCGACGATCGCTGCCCGATCGGGCGCCGATCCGGACGGGCTCGACGCGGCGATCGAGGTGCTCGCCCGCGTCCGCCGCTCGAAAACCGAAGCCAAGGTCAGCCAGCGTGCCGAGGTGCGCACGCTCACGGTCCACGCCCCCGCCGACACGCTCGCCCAGCTCGAACTCGCCCGCGCCGACCTGCTCGAGGCCGGCACGATCGCCGAGCTGCACGTTGCCGCGGGCGACGAGCTGCGCTGCGAGGTCGTCCTCGCTCCTGTTGCGTGACCCGCACAACACCGGCGACCTCGGTAGGATCCGGCGGATGATTCGGTGGCGCCGCTGTTGGGGCGGTCTCGCGCGGACGGCGGGGGTCGCCGTGGCGATCACGTTGGTCGGCGCGTTCGCCGTGCCCGTGGCGGTGGCCGGGCCGGAGCCGACGCCCACACCGACGCCGACGCCCACACCGACACCCACTCCGGCGCCGACGAGCACTACCAGCACGACCACGTCGACCACCAGCACCGTGCCGGTGCCGACCTTGCCGGTCGGCGCTCCCGATCGGGTCGCCAGCCGTCAGCCATCGGAGTTCTGGATCCAGGCGATGGACACGCTCCCGCCGCCGCCCACCACGACGACCACCACGATCCCCGACCCGTGCGCGAGCACCGCACTGCCCGCCAACTCGGGTGAGGGCCGCCGCGCCGTGTACTGGAAGCGGTGCCAGCGGGTGTGGCTGGTGGAGGCCGACGGCAGCGTCGCCAAGACCCACCGCGTGTCGGGCCGCCTGACATGGAACCAGCCGACGCCGAACAACCCGAACAATCCGGTCGAGCCGGCGTTCGCGTTCTACAACACGTCCAACGTTCCGGCGTTCTACCGGGTCGCCTCGCGCTCCGCCTTCACGTGCAACATCAAGAACCCGGCGATCTGCTGGCGCTTCATGGTGCGCTTCACGAAGGGCGGCGACGAAGGCGACAACATCGGCTTCCACGAGATCCCGAAGAAGAACGGCGTCCCCGTCCAGTCGATCAGCCAGCTCGGCCAGCCGCTCTCGGGCGGCTGCATCCGACAGGCCCCGGCCGACGCCGAATACGTCTGGAACTGGGCGTGGCAGCACACCAAGGTCGTCGTTCTCGCCTGACAGCCCGCGAACTCGGTAACGCCGGGCACCGGTAGCTTGGCGCCCGCATGGCTCGCACCGCACGCCGCACGTGGCCGCAGCGCCTGACGATCGCGCTGCTGATCCTCACGTCGATCGGCGCACTGGGAACGGCGGGCGGGTTGGCCGCCGGGCAGTGGGTGCTCTCCGACCGGCGTCTGATCGTGCTCGACGAGCCCGGCGAGGACGGCGGCACCGCCGGCCGCCCCGACGTCGTCGTCCCCGGCGCCACCGCCCCAGCGCCCACCTCACCGTCCGGCTCGGTCGCCGCGCCACCGTCGACGCTCGCCCTCGCCGAACCCGACGCCGCCAACTTCCTCTTGGTGGGCGCCGACGGCGGCGACTGCCTCGCCGACGACCCGACGGTCGGGCCGCGCGACGGGAACCTGCGCAGCGACACCGTGATGGTGTGGCGCGTCAACCCGTCCACGAATCAGGTCGCCGTGCTCTCGTTCCCGCGCGACCTCTACGTCGAGCTGCCCTCACTGGGGCGTAACGGGCGTATCAACGAGGCCTACCGCGACGGCGCCCAAGCGCTGATCGACACGATCGCCGTGAACTTCTTCATCCCGATCGACCACTTCATCGAGGTCGACTTCTGCGCCTTCGTCGCCCTCGTCGACGCGGTCGGCGGCGTCGAGGTGCCGTTCGCCACCGCCGCCCGCGACGCATCCGTATCGTTCGAGGTGCCGGCCGGGTGCCAGAACCTCGACGGCATCAACGCCCTCCGTTACGTGCGCTCCCGGCACTACCAGTCGCAGCAGGCCGACGGCACGTGGCGCACCGACGGCACCTCCGACTTCGGTCGGATCGCCCGCCAACAGGACTTCATCCGGCGCGTGCTGGCCAAGGTCATCAGCGACGAGCTGTACCGGCCCGACACGATCTCGGCGCTGGTCGAGACGAACCGCAAGTACCTCGTCACCGACGACAACCTGACACCGCGCAAGATCCTCGAGTTCGCCAACGCGATCCAGGCGATCAGCCCGGCCGAGATCGCCACCTACCGGATCGCCTCGCGGAGCCGCAACGTCGGCGGGGCATCGATGCAGGAACCGCAGATCAACGGCGACAACATGCAGGCGATCCTGAAGGTGTTCCGCGGTCAGGCGACGCTGGCATCGGCCCCGGACCAGACGTTCGGCACCACCGTCCCCGCCACCGAGCCTCCGGCGACCACCGTGCCCGGCACGACGCCGAGCACGAGCGACCCCGGCTCGGCCCCGCTACCGACCGTGGTGGTGTCGGTGCCGTCGGAGGGCGTGTCGCCCGACCCCAACGCCACCTGCTGACCCGCCCGCGCGTGCGCGCGTCGCGGCGAATGTTGGTGCGGGGATGGTCTGGCCGTGCCCCGGGTCAGTCGTAGACGATGACGCCGCGAATGTTGTCGCCGTTGCGCATCGCCTCGTAGCCCTCGTTGATCTGATCGAGGGTGTACGTGTTGGTGATCAGGTCGTCGAGGTTGAGCTGACCCTGGGTGTACAACTCGAACAGGCGCGGGATGTCGTGGCGGATGTTGCCCGACCCGAACAGCGTGCCGATCAGGCGCTTCTCGAACAGCGTCAGCAGCGCACCGGGGATCTGGATCGACTGCTCGGACATCGGGTGGATGTTGGTGACGACGATGCGGGCCCGCTTGTTGCCGAGCCAGAACGCCTTGCCGAGCTCGGCGCCGTCGCCGACCCCCATCGTCATGATGACGACGTCGAACCCGCGGCCCCACGTCGAGTCGCCGAGCCCGGCCAACGCATCGTCGACCGAGTGATACGTGTGCGTGGCCCCGAAGCGCTTGGCCATGTCGAGCTTGAAGTCGACCGGGTCGATCGCCACGATCGCCCGCGCCCCGGCCATCCGGGCACCCTGGATGGCGTTGGCGCCGATGCCGCCGACGCCCACCACGGCGACGTATTCGCCGGGCTTGACCTCGCCGGCGTAGACCGCCGAACCCCAGCCGGTCACGACGCCGCAGCCGAGCAGGCAGGCCTTGTCGAGCGGCCAGTTGGGGTCGATCTTGACGCAGCTCGACTCGTGCACGACGGTGTGCTCGGCGAACGTCCCGAGCAGGCACATCAGGCCCAAGTCGTTGCCGTCGGCGTCGTGGTGCCGAGCGGTGCCGTCGCTGATCTGGCGTCCGCTGGTGAAGCTGGCGGCGTTGTCGCACACGTTCGAGTGGCCGGTGACGCACCACTGGCAACGCCCGCAGGCGGGCACGAAACCGAACACGACGTGGTCGCCGGGGGCCAGGTTGGTGACCCCCTCGCCGACCTCGAGCACGACGCCCGCTCCTTCGTGGCCGCCGATCACGGGCGGCTCCGGGGCGCCGCCGGACAGGTCGCCGGTGACGAGATGCTCGTCGGAGTGACACATGCCCGATGC
This sequence comes from Actinomycetes bacterium, assembly GCA_023417265.1. Classification (GTDB taxonomy): domain Bacteria; phylum Actinomycetota; class Acidimicrobiia; order Acidimicrobiales; family Ilumatobacteraceae; genus Ilumatobacter. The sequence goes on from JAEZFY010000128.1 coordinate 4,992, forward strand.
CTGCAGCTTGACCAGCACCTCACCCGCCTTGGGTGGATCGAGCTCGATCTCCTCGACGCTCCACGGCGCGTTGCGCTCCCGCAGGATTGCTGCTCGAGTCTTCACTTGCGAACCCCCTTGTCCGGTGCCACGCCCGGGTACGGGGCGGCTGAGGCGGACTGTAGCGAGCACCCAGCTGTGCAAGCCAGACGAGCCGGGCCGGGACGGCCCGCCTAGCGGGGCGTCACCAACGCCGCCGCGTAGGCGCCGACCGGGACGTGGCGGGCGATGAAGTCCTGCACCGCCCGGCGGGTGACGGTGGTCAGCGCCTCGTGTTTGTAGATGTAGCCGGTGAGGTTGTAGTCCGGGTGCCACGCCGCGCGCGTGAGCTCGCGGAGGAACTCGCCATTGTCGACGTACTGGTAGCGCTCGGCCACCGGCGCGTAGGCCGTGTCGAACTCGGCCTCGGTGAGCCCGTCTCCGGCGAGGTCGGCGAGCTCGGCGAGCACGGCCGCCCGGATCGCCTCCAGCCGCGACGGCGCACCGGACGCGTACACGTAGGTGATCACGACCGGGTCGGGGTCTTCGTCGACCCAACTCACCGCGTACGGCGAGTACGAGTCGCCGAATTGCTCGCGAACCACGGCCGTCAGGCGACTCTCGATCACCGAGGTGGCGACGTCGATCAGGGCGTCGTCGGCCGGGTCGAGGCGCTCGGCCGGATGGGTGAACAGCAGCTCGACCGAGGCGCTGTCGCCCGAGCCGGCGGCGACGGCGACGTCGACCGGCGCGGTGGGAGCGGGCGGCGTCACGTCGGCGGGCGCTTCGCGGCCGCGGTCGCCGGGCAACGTGGCGAGGTAGGCGCCGGCGAGCCGTTCGGCTTCGTCGCGGTCGACGTCGCCGGAGATCACGAACACGAAGTCGGACGCGTCGCCGAAGCGGTCGGCCCACGCGCTGCCGACACCGGCGATGTCGAGCGTGGCGAACTCGTCGGGGTCGGGCAACAGGTCGTAGTACGGCGAGTCGCCGTAGCGCGCCCGGTTGAGCGCGTCGGACCCGGCCAGCCCGGGGGCGGTCGACAGGTCGGCGACGACCGGCTGGTAGCGACGGACGACTTGGGCGAACGTGACCGCGTC
>JAEZFY010000163.1 GCA_023417265.1 Actinomycetes bacterium
GCCGTGGCTCGCTCGGCGGGCACGAACACGCCGACCAGGTCGACGACGAGGCCGGTCGGCGTGGATGCGAACAGGTCGAGCGCGCCGGCTTCGCCGAGCAACACGATCGCCGTGTTGGCGATGACGCGGTCGCCCCGGGTGTTGACGGTGGACGTCGGTGGGCGCGGCGTCGCCGCCGGGAAGACGGTGACGTAGCCCGCCGCCGACGGGAGGGCCGTCACCGTGACGATCGCCGCGGTGGCGGCGTCGGGCACGTCGGCGTGGGCGGCGACGGCGACGCGGATCGTGTTGGCGTCGGGCCGGGCGCACCCGCACTCGGGGGCGCGGGTGTCGGCCAGGCGGATCGGCCCGACGGGCGTGAACGCCGTGGCCGACGGCACGGCTGCACTGGCGGGCCGTACCGCGCCCGGTCCGGCGGGGAGCACCGCCACGGCGAGCGCGGCGAGCCATGTGAGGAGCCAGGTGAGGAGCGTGCGAATGGTGATCCCACCAGTATGCGCGGCTCGATTGGTGGCGGGTGGACGCGACCTGACACGCTCCGGCGGATGCAGGCAGGTCACGACGACGTCGTCGGGTTCGATCCGGCACGAATCGAGGCATGGCTCCCCACCGCGGCTGGCGACGCGCGGCCGATCGTGCCCCCGCTGACGTGGCACCGGCTCCAGGGCGGGCACTCGAACCTCACCTATCAGCTGACCGACGCCGCCGGCCGAGAGATGGTGATCCGCCGCCCGCCGCAGGGTGAGCTGCTGCCCAAGGCCCACGACATGTGGCGCGAATACCGCATCATCGAAGGCCTCTGGCCGACTGCCGTCCCGGTAGCCGAACCGATCGCGTTCTGCGACGACCGGGCGGTCGCCGAAACGCACTTCTACGTGATGGGCAAGTCGGAGGGTCGCGCGCTGTACACCGGCACGAGCACCGCCGAGTGGCTCACCGCCCCCGACCCGGTCGCCGCCCGGCGTCACGCCGGCGAGGTGTTCGTCGACACGCTCGCCGCCCTGCACTCGATCGAACCGGGCGACGTCGGCCTGGCCGACCTCGCCCGGCCCGACCAGTACGTCGCCCGCCAGTTGAAGACGTGGTACGGGTCGTGGACCGTGTCGAGCCCGATCGCCGAGCACGACGACCCGCGCATGCACGAACTGCACGAGTTGCTCGTCGGCAACATCCCCGAACAAGGCCCGGGCCGGATCGTGCATGGCGACTTCGGTCCGCACAACAGCTTGTTCTCGGCGGCCGGCGACATCACCGCCGTGCTCGACTGGGAGCTGGCCACGCTCGGCGACCCGCTCGCCGACTTCGCCTACTCGCTCAACGCGTGGATCGAACCCGGCGATCCGGGGATCTTCGGCACCGACCCGCCGACCGTGCTCCCCGGCTTCCCGACCCGGGCCGAGCTGATCGAGCGCTACGCCACGGCCACCGGGCGCGACGTGTCGGGCTTGGCGTATTACCGGGCGTTCAACTTCTTCAAGACGGCCGGGATCCTGATCGGCGTGTACGCCCGCTACCGGGCCGGCCAGAAGTCCACCGAAGGGGTCCAGCTCGACGCCTTGTTCAGCCGCATCGACGTGTCCGTCGAGCAGGCGTGGGACGCCGCAGCCGGGATGCGCGGGTAGCCTCACCCCATGACGTCACCGTTCGACTCGCCGGCCACCCCGATGGCTCTCGACGCCGGGTTCGACCCGCGTAGCGACGTGTTCAACCGGCTCCTGCGCAACCGCATCGTGATGCTCGGATCCGACGTCAACGACGACATCGCCAACCAGATCTGCGCCCAGCTCCTGTACCTCGAAGGCGAGGACCAGAACGCCGACATCTGGCTGTACATCAACAGCCCCGGCGGCTCGGTCACGGCCGGCATGGCGATCTACGACACGATGCAGTTCGTCGGCCCCGACGTCGCCACGGTGTGCCTCGGCCTGGCGGCCTCGATGGGCCAGTTCCTGCTCACCGCCGGAGCGGCCGGCAAGCGCTACACGCTGCCGAACGCCCGGATCATGATGCACCAGCCGCTCGCGGGCCTGGGCGGGCTGGCCGCCGACATCGCCATCCAGGCCGAGCAGCTCACGTACACCAAGAAGCGGATGGCCGAGCTGATCGCCCACCACTCCGGTCAGCCGGTCGAGCAGATCCAGCTCGATTCCGAGCGCGACCGTTGGTTCACCGCCGACGCAGCCAAGGAGTACGGCCTCGTCGACAAGGTCATCCTGCGCCGCGGCGAGATCCACTGAGCCGGGCCACTCCGGAGGCCAACCGTGTCCGGACCCACCAGCGATCCCACGATCGACCCCACGATCGACCAGGCCGCGTGGGAGCGCGACGGGTACCTGCACCTGCCGCACGTGCTCACGGCCGACGAGGTTGCCGAACTGCGCCAGTGGGCTGACGACATCGCCGCCCGGCCGGGCGACCCGAGCCGCGCCGACGGGCTGCTCCAGCACTACGAGCTCACCGACCGCGGCGCGCAGATCGCCCGGTCCGAGAACCTCGTGCCCAACCACGCCGGATTCGCCGCCCTGATCGACCACGGGCGCCTCCCGGCGATCGCCGCGGCGCTGCTCGGCGAGCCGGTGGTGACGTACAAGGAGAAGATCAACTACAAGCTCGCCGGCGGTGCCGGGTTCGCCCCGCACCAGGACGCCCGCGCCTACAAGTTCGCCGACACGCACGTCTCGGCGATGGTGGCGATCGACGACGCCACCGTCGAGAACGGCTGCGTCGAAGTGGTCGCCGGATGGCACCACGAACTGCTCGACGTCGACGAGCGCGGCTGCGTCCATCCCGAGCTGGTCGAGCAGTTCGTCTGGCAACCGGTGCCGCTGCGCGCCGGCGACGTGCTGTGGTTCCACTCGCGCACGCCGCACCGCAGCGACCGCAACCTCACCCGCAGCACGCGCCGGGGCTTGTTCTGCACCTACAACGCGGCCGCCCTCGGCGACCTGCGCACCAGCTACTACGCCGACAAGCTGGCGTACTTCGAACAGCACGGCAACGCCGCCCATCGGGTCTCGACGATCGGCGACTTCGAGGGCCGCCAACCGAGCGCCGCCGACCTGCGCGCGATCGGCGTCACCAGGCCGTGAACTGGAGCGCGATCGCGTCGGGTGGCGAACTCGCCGACGCGCTCGTGGGGCTGTTCGCCGAGCGCGGCGACGAGCACTACGACGAGGCGGTCACGCAGTCTGCGCACGCCGCCCAGACGGCCCGCCTGGCGCGCCTGCACGACGCCCCACCGGAACTGACCGTGGCCGCCCTGCTGCACGACGTCGGGCACCTGCTCGAGCCGGACGAGGCGTCGGTCCGGAACATCCGCGACCTGCGCCACGAGCAGCTCGGCGCGCGTCTGCTCGGGCGCTGGTACCCGCCGGCGGTGACCGAGCCGATCCGGCTCCACGTCGCGGCCAAGCGCTACCTGTGTGCCGTCGACGACACCTACCAGTCGGCGCTGTCACCCGAGTCGGCGCGCAGCCTGGCGCTGCAGGGCGGGCCGATGACCGCCACCGAAGCCGCCGCCTTCGCGAGCACGCCGTACGCCGACGCGGCGACGCAGCTGCGCCACTGGGACGACCTCGCCAAGCGCACCGACGTCATCGCCGCGCCGGTGGCGAGCTACCGCGAACTGCTCGCCGGGCTCAGTCGATGAACCGGCACCACTGGTCGAGCGGCATGCGCGCCGACGCCAGCGAGTTGATCGGATGGGTGTCGTCGGCGTGCCCGATCGCCACACCGCAGAACAGCATCTCGTCGGCGGGCGCGCCGACGAACTCGGCCACCGTCTGCGGGTAGGCCGACCAGAACTCCTGCGGGCACGTATCGAGCCCGGCCTCTTGGGCGAGCAGCATGAACGTCTGCAGATACATCCCGAGGTCGCTCCACTGGGGCGGGCCCATCTTGCGGTCGACGAAACAGAACAGCGCCGCCGGCGCGCCGAAGAAGTCGGCGTTCTTGGCGAACTGGGCGAACCGGCCGGGCTTGTCGTCGCGGGCGATGCCGATCGTGGCGTACATTGCCTCGCCGAGCGCAAAACGGTTCGTGCGGTACGGCTCCCACAGGTTGGGCGGGTACACGTCGTACTCGGGCTGCTCGGCGGGGCGCCCCGCCATCACCTCCCGGAAACGGGCCATCGCCGGCCCGTTGACGACATAGATCCGCCACGGCTGGACGTTGCCGCCGCTCGGTGCCCGGGCGGCCCGCTCGACGAGGTCGGCGAGTACGCCCGAGTCGACCGGGTCGGGCAGGAAGGCGCGCACCGACCGCCGGGCGGCCACCGCCGCCGACACCGACATCGAACCAGTCTCCGTTGCGCTCACGGCTGCGAGGGTAGGTCACCGGGCGCCGCCCGGCGCTTGCCGCGCACGTGGCGCACGATCTCGATCAGCACCGTGATCGACAACGCCGTACCGAAGGCGACGAGGAACGCCGTCGTGTGATCGTCCTTGAACGTGTTGCCGAACACGTAGCCGAGCAACCCGGCGTAGCTGGCCCACAGCACGACCGCGATCGCGATCCAGCCGGCGAACCAGCCGAGCGGCTGGCGAGTGACCCCCGACGAGATCGTCAGCGCGGTGCGCCCACCGGGAATGAACCGGGCGGTGATCAGGAGCGGGCCGCCGCGGCGCCGGATCGCCTGCTTGGCCCAGTCGAGCCGGCGTTGGTACGACTCGCGGCGCGCCGCCCGACGTTCGACGACGCCACGCAACCGGGCGCCCACCTGGTAGGCGGTCATGTCGCCCAGGAACGCGCCGACCGCCCCGGCGGCGATGACGAAGTAGATCTCCTGGTTGCCGAGCCCGGCAGCGACACCGCCGAGGATCACCGCCGTCTCGCTCGGCACGACCGGCAGGATCGAGTCGAGAAACGCGATCGCCAGAACCACCAGCAGGAACCACCAGTTGGCCGAGAGCTCCTCGAGCTCACCGGTGATCCGGTCGACGACGTCGAGCGCGCCCGCGAGCAACATGGCGGGTCACGGTACAGGTGTGGGCCCCGGTGGACGCCCGTGATTCTCACCGAACGCTCACCCGCAGCGGGGCGCATCTCTGGTGTACTGCGGGTGTGCACGTGCTGCTCGCCGAGGACGACCGCGCCGTCCGCGACGCACTCGTGCGGGCGCTGCAACTCGAGGGCTACACCGTGACGGCCACCAGTAACGGGGCCCACGCGCTCGAGGCCGTGCACGCCGGACCGCTCCCCGACGTCGTGCTGCTCGACGTGTCGATGCCCGTCGTCGACGGGTTGACGGTGTGCCGGGCACTGCGCGCCGACGCCCGCGCCGACATCGCCGCCCTGCCGATCCTGATCCTCACCGCCCGCACCGAGGTGCCCGACCGCGTCGCCGGCCTCGACGCCGGAGCCGACGACTACCTCCCCAAGCCGTTCCACCTCGACGAGCTGTTCGCACGTGTGCGCGCGCTCACCCGGCGGGCCGCCCCGCCGACCGGTCGCGACCCCGAAACGCTCCGGCTCGGCGACCTCGAACTGCGCACCGCAGGCCGTCAAGCGACCCGCGGCGGGCAACCACTCGAGCTCAGCAAGACCGAATACGACCTGCTCGAACTGCTCGTGCGCAACGCCGGCATCGTGCTCGACCACACGACCATCTACGAACGGATCTGGCACTACGACTTCGGGCCCGACTCGAAGAACCTGGCCGTGTACATCGGCTACCTGCGCCGCAAGACCGAGGCCGGTGGCCGCCCGCGCCTGATCCACACCGTGCGTGGGGTCGGCTACGTCGCCCGGCTCGAGGCCCGCCCCGACGGCCAGCACGGTGACACGCCGTGAGCCTGCGCTGGAAGCTCGCCGCGGCGATGCTGCTCGTGTCATCGCTCGCCACGATCGCCTTCGGTCTCGCCAGCTACCGCTCGACCGGCGACCGGCTGATGGCCGAAGTCGATCGTTCCCTGGCCGCCCTCGAGCCGGCCGTACGGGCCCGCGGCCCGGCGACCCTGCCGGCCGACGCCGACGGTCTCGCCCAGTTCAGCGTGCAGTTCGTGGGCCGCGACGGCACCGTGCTGCGCACCACGTTCCCCGAGGCGGTTCCCGCACTGGCCGCCACCTCGGTGTACGCAACCGTCACCACCTCCACCGGCGACTACCGGGTGCGGGTCGTGCCGCTGCGCAACGGCGCGGCACTGGTCGGGCGGCCACTCGACGAGACCTACCGGGTGCTCGAGGGTGTCAAGCGCCGCACGGTCCTCCTACTCGGGCTCGTCGCCGCCGCCTCGGCCGCGCTCGGCGTGCTGATCGCCGACCGCATCACGGCCCCGCTGCGGCGACTGACCGAGGCGGCTGAGGACGTCGCCGCCACCGGCCGCCCGGCGCGCGGCATGGCCC
>JAEZFY010000164.1 GCA_023417265.1 Actinomycetes bacterium
GGACCGCCCCGTGCTGCTCATCGGCCGCGACGGCGACCGGTTGCTCGGGCTGATGCTCACCAGCAAGGACCACGACCGTGACGCCGCCCAGGAGGCCCGGCACGGCCGCCACTGGATGGACGTCGGCCCCCGCGGGGGGGGCCGCCGGCGGCAGCGCCGGCTCGCCCGGCTCGGCGCGGCGGGCAGCGACGACGAACTGGTAGGTCGTCGCGTCGGGATCGGCGAGCGCGAACCGCAGCACGTCGGGGCTGTGCAGTCCTTCCGTGACCGGCAGGCCGCTGGCGTACGGGTCGAGACGGACGCGCTCGATCCGCGTCGCCGTGAGGCCGGCGTCGGCCAGCAACCGGCCCAGCCCGGCGTACGTGAACCAGCGCTGGTGGGTGCTGTCGAGCAGGCCGTCGTCCTGGTAGTCCCAGCGGCCTTCGAGCAGCATCAGGCGGACGTCGACGAACCCGACGTGCGGCACCGAGATCACCACCCACCCGTGCGGCTGCAGCACGGCGACCGCATCGGCGAGCACGGCGCCGGGGTCGCGGAGGTGTTCGAGGACGTCACCGAGAAGCACCACGTCGAAGCCCGGCTCGACGAGCTCGGCGAGGCGGGTGCGCTCGAGGTCGGCGACGTGCACCTCGGCGTGTCGGCGGGCCTGCTCGGCGGCGACCGGGTCGATCTCGATACCGACCACGGTGTTGCCGGCGGCGACGAGGTGGGCCGTGACGTGCCCGACCGAGCACCCGACTTCGAGCACCCGGTTGCCGGCGCCGACCATCGCGATCGCGTACGCGTGCGGGTTGTTGCGAGCGGACGGGTCGACCGGCGTGCCGTAGCGGGTGGACATCGGCGGGACTCTACGCCGGGTGTTTCATCGGGGGTCAGACCCCGGATGAAACGGATGGGTCGTGCTTGCTGCGGCCGGCCGCACGCTGGGTCCGTTTCCACTCGCGGACGCGGGCGAGTGACTCGGGGGAGTGGGCGTCGGCGACGGTGCGCGGCTGGTCGTCGGCGAACGGCCCCGCAGCGGCCTCCCAGCCGGCGGGGCACACCCCGAACCGTTTCGCCAGCACGGCGATCAGGATCATCGCCTTCTCTTCGCCGAATCCCGGGAGCCCGAGCAGCCGGCGGCGCAGGTCGGCGGCGTCGGCGGCGTCCGCCCACAGCCGTTCCGGATCGCCGCCCCAGTCGGCGATGAGGGCCCCGGCGAGGGCACGGATCCGGCGGGCCATCACCGCCGGATAGCGGTGGATCGCCGGCTTGGCGCAGGCCGCGGCGACGAGCTGGTCCTCGGGAGTCGCCGCCAGACGAGCGACGTCGAGGTGGCCGAGCCGGGCGTGCAACGTGGCGGGCCCGGCGAACGCCCACTCGATCGGCACCTGCTGGTCGAGCAGCATCCCGACGAGGAGCGCCATCGCGTCGCGGTTGAGCAGCCCGTCGGCGACGGTGTCGCCGGTCACCCACAGGTCGCCGTGCATTCCCGCAGCGTAGGACCGGGCGCCGATAGCGTGACGCGCCGTGTCGTCCGCCAGAGAACTCGTCGCGCGGCGCGAGCTGCTCTGGAATCTGACGCTGCGCGAACTGCGCGGTCGCTACAAGCGCAGCCTGCTCGGTTGGGCGTGGTCGCTGCTCAACCCGATCGCATTCATGCTGATCTACACGTTCGCCTTCTCGGTGATCCTCGACGCCCAGCCGTCCCCGGGCGATCCGAGCGGGCTGCGCTCGTACGCGCTGTTCCTCATGTGCGGCCTGCTCCCGTGGTCGTTCTTCAACGTGTCGGTGTCGACGGCGATGGGCGGCGTGGTCGCCAACGGGGCGCTCGTGCGCAAGGTCGCGTTCCCCCGCGAGCACCTGATCGTCTCCACCGTGCTGGCCGGGCTGTTCACGCTGGCGATCGAACTGGCGGTGCTCTCGGTGGCGTTGGCGTTCGCCGGCAACATCATCGTGCCGTGGATCCCGGTGATCCTGCTGGTGATGGTGCTGGTCGCCGTGTTCTCGGCCGGCTTGGCGCTGGCACTGGCCGCCGGCAACGTGTACTTCCGCGACCTCACCTACCTGTGGTCGATCGTGGTCCAGGGATGGTTCTTCGCCACCCCGATCGTCTACGACCAGTCGCTCGCCACCAACCGGCTGGCCGACCACACGCTGCTGCTCAAGGCGTACAACAACCTGCCGCTCACCGTCGTCGTGCGCATGTTCCGCAACCTGATGTACGACCTGCGCATACCACGGTTGCTCGACTTCGCGGTGCTCACCGGCTACGCCGTGGTGGCGCTGCTGATCGGATGGTGGATCTTCGACCGGGTCGAAGGCCGCTTCGCGGAGGAACTCTGATGAGCTCGCAGCCGGTCGTCCGGGTGGAGCGCTTGTCGAAGCGCTTCCGGCTGTTCCACGAGCGCCACCAGTCGCTCAAGCAGTCGCTGCTCAACCTGCGCCGCTCGGAGCACGAGGACTTCTGGGCTCTGCGCGACGTCACGTTCGACGTCCATCCGGGCGAGACGTTCGGCATCATCGGCCACAACGGCAGCGGCAAGTCGACGCTGCTCAAGTGTCTCACCAAGATCCTCGAACCCGACGAGGGGTCGGTCGCCGTCACCGGCTCGGTGTCGGCGCTGCTCGAGCTTGGCGCCGGCTTCCACCCCGAGTTGTCGGGCCGCGAGAACGTGTTCCTCAACGCCGCGATCCTCGGCGTCCCGCGCAAGCACATCGTCGAGCGGTTCGACGACATCGTCGAGTTCTCCGGCCTCGCCCAGTTCATCGACACGCCGGTCAAGAACTATTCGTCGGGCATGTTCGTGCGGCTCGGGTTCGCGGTCGCGATCAACGTCGACCCCGACGTGCTGATCATCGACGAGGTGCTCGCCGTCGGTGACGCCGAATTCCAGGCCAAGTGCGGCGACAAGATCGCCGAGTTCCGCGAGCGCGGCAAGACGATCGTGCTCGTCACCCACTCGATGGGCGACGTCGTACGGATCTGCCAGCGTGCGGCGTGGCTCGATCACGGCACGATCAAGGAGATCGGCGCCCCCAACGAGATCGCCGACGCCTACCTTGCGACCACGCACCACGGCCGCTCGGTGCACCTCCAGGACGGTATGCGCTGGGGCTCCGGCGAGGTTCAGATCGACACCGTCGAAGTGCTCGACGGGGCGCTCGCGCCGGCCGAGTTCGCCCGCACCGGCGACCCGCTCGCGTTCCGAGTGCAGCTCAGCGCCCGCCAGCAGGTGATCGGCCCGGAAGTCATCCTCAGCCTCCACGACATCGACGGGCGCACGATCAGCGAGGTGTCGACGCGCTCGCGCGAGGTGCACATCGACCAGGTCGACGGCACCCGCACGGTGACCCTCGAGATCGACCACTTCCCGCTCTCGGAAGGCACGTACGAGCTGTCGGCGGCGGTGCGCGACGAGAGTGGTCAACGCGAGCTCGACGTGCGCAGCCGGATGCTGCGCTTCGACGTGCTGAAGGGCAAGCGCACCGACGGCGGGATCATCACCCTGCCCGCCCGCTGGGTCGTGTGACGCCCGGCACCGCCTTCGCGGCCCCGGGCGGTCAGAAGTCGTGGTCGAAGCTGACGTCGCCCTCGACGCCGGTCTGGTAGCTCGACACGGTGCGCTCGAAGAAGTTCGACAGCCCCTGCACGTCCTGGAGCTCCATGAACGGGAATGGGTTCTTCGACCCGAACTGCTTCTGGTAGCCGAGTTGCACGAGCCGCTGGTCGGCGACGAACTGCAGGTACTCGCGCATGTCGGGGAGGCTCATGCCGGGCACCCCCTGGCCGAGCACGTCGGTGGCGAACTGGTACTCGCACTCGACCGCTTCGGTGAGCATCTCGCGGACCTGCGCCTCGAGCGCGTCGTCGAACAGCTCGGGCTGCTCGTTGCGCACGGTGGCGACGACCGCGAGGGCGAACGCCATGTGGCAGCTCTCGTCGCGGAACACCCAGTTGGTGCCGTCGGCGAGCCCGTTGAGGAGCCCCTTCGAGCGCAGGAAGTACACGTAGGCGAACGCCCCGAAGAAGAACAGGCCCTCGATGCAGGTGGCGAAGCAGATCAGGTTGAGCAGGAACTGGCGCCGCTGGGCGGGCGTTTCGATGCGGCTGACCTCGGAGATCGAGGCGATCCACTTGAAGCAGAACTCGCCCTTGGCGCGGATCGAGGGGATGTTCTCGATCGCCGCGAACGCTTCCTCGCGCTCGGCGAGGTCGGGGATGTAGTTGTCGAGCAGGGTGAGGTAGAACTGCACGTGCAGGGCCTCTTCGTAGAGCTGCCGCGACAGGTACATCCGTGCTTCGGGGGCGTTGATGTGCTGGTACAGGTTGAGCACCAGGTTGTTGGCGACGATCGAGTCGCCGGTGGCGAAGAAGGCGACGAGCCGCGACACGAGGTGGCGCTCGGCGGGCAGCAGCTTGCGGTCGAGGTCGACGAGGTCGTCGGAGAAGTCGATCTCGTCGACCGTCCAGGTGTTCTTGATGGCGTCCCGGTACATGTCGTAGAAGTGCGGGTATCGCATCGGGCGCAACGTCAGGTCGAAGCCGGCGTCGAGGATGTTGGCGGGCCGGCCGGCGTGCATGGGAGTGCCACTGTGGTCGGTTTCCGGGGTGGTGGGGTAATCCACGATGCGCTCGATCATCGCCATGAAACAGCCGCCTTGTCGTTCGTCGGTGCGGTTCGGGCTGGCAGTGCAACTGCCCTGCCCGGGGTTACACGACTGTAGTTACGCCACTGTCGAAGCGCAATGGGTGCCACGAAAAGTCGCGTCAAGATCCCGCCGTCGAGCGCCTCCAGCAGCCGCGCCGGCGGTCACGGCATGGGGAGCGGCTCGATACCGGTCGTCAACGCCGCCTGGAGCAGGGCCCGTTCCATGTCGTTGGCGGGTACACGCGGGGTGAACGCGCCGTCCTCCACCAACTGCGGCAGGTGGCCGAGCGTGACGTCGGGGCTGTTCGGCACCGGAACGTGGCTGGCCGGGAGGCCCGACGTGTCGGCACCGGCCACGAGCGCGAACGCGAGTTGCTCGTGGCGGCTGGCCCGCCCGAACGTGCCCCCGGCGCTGCGCAACGTGCCGAGGTTGACGACCAGGGCGACGACGAGCACCAGCCGGGCGGCCAGCAGCACCTCCGGACCGAACCGCCGGGCACGGTCGATCGCCAGCCCGAACGCCGGGGCGAGCACGAGCGCGGCGACGCCGACGTAACGCGAGGAACCGGCCGTGAAGACGCCGAGCCCGATCCGCTCCCAGCCGATGCCGGCGAACATCACGATCACCGTGGCCGCCGCCGCGAGCGCCAGCCGCCGGGCGGCCCAGGGCGTGCCGCCGACCATCACCACGAGCGTGGCGAGGATCGCCAGCCCGCCCAGGGTGGGGAACGCGACGAGCGCCTCGAACGTGCTGCTGACGCCACGCACGACGTACGTCGGCACCTGGGAGCGGTCACCTGGGGGGACGGCCGTACGGGCATCGGCGTTCCAGCGCCACGTCCACCACGCGTAGGCGACGGCCTGCGGGCCGACACCCACGGCGAGCGCCCACCACCGTCGCCGCAGCACGAGCAGCACGGCCACGCCGGCCATGAAGATCGGCCCGAAGCCAGACGTCATCACGCTCAGCAGCCCGAGCGCGGCTCCCGCGATGTCACGGCGGTCGACCGGGCCGTCATGGTCGGCCAGCAGCAGTTGCGCCAGGAAGCAGACGACGGACAGGTTGTAACAGACCTGGATGCCGAACATCACGTTGTGCCAGGCCGCCCCGAAGAACAGCAGGAGCACAGCCACGAGCGTGGTCGTCCACGGCGAGACACCGATTCGTTGGCACAGCGCCCGGACGAGCAGCACCGAACCGGCGTAGGGCACGAGGGCGAGCAGCAGGAACGGCCAGTACGAACCCAACCCGAACACGTTGCCGACGAACTCGAAGAGCAGGATCGGCACCGTCAGCCAGTGGCCGTCCTGCGGGCCGAACAGCCAGTTCGTCCAACCGATGTTCGTGCGCATGTAGTCGCGGGTCAGCACGAACGCCCAGTCGTCACGGTTGAACCACTGCGTCCGGCCGACCGCGTAGTAGATCGGGATCGCCATCACGAGCGCGACCCGGAAGGCCCACGTGGCACCGTCGTCGGTCGCCGCCCAGGCGACGCCCCGGCGGGCCTGCAGCTCGACGCGGCTCACGCCCGGGCTCCGCGACCGAGGCGCGGCGCCGCCGTGGTGCGCCACCACAGCTGGGCCAGTTGGACCGAGCTACGGGCGATCGCCGGAAGGCGGAAGAACTGCGACTTGCCGGACGGGCGGGCGTAGTGGTGCACCGGCGTCTCGACGAAGTGCGCGCCCTGGGCGGTGAAGCTGTACATCATCTCGACGCAGATCACCCCGGTGTGCGCGGTCAGCGGGCGGTTGGCGATCAGCTCGCGGCGGAACAGCCGGAAGTCGCAGTCGGTGTCGCGCACGGGCAGGCGGAACATGAGCTTCACGACGTGGTGGTAGATGCGTCCGATCAGCTTGCGGTGGAGCGGGTCGCCGCGGCCGATCTTGTAGCCCTGCACGATGTCGACCGGACGGCCCGCCGATTGGGCCTCGGTCGCCACCTTGACGAGCAGCGCGGCTTCGGTGGCGTCGTACTGGGCGTCACCGTCGGTGTAGAAGATCCAGTCGTGACGGGCGGCCGTGAAGCCCGAGATCAACGCTCCGCCGTAGCCGCGGTTACGTTCGTGGTGGATCACCCGCAGCCACGGGCGGGTCGCCGCGGCGGCGTCGAGGACCGCAGCCGAGGCGTCGGCCGAGCCGTCGTTGACGACGATCACCTCGACGTCGGCGACGAGCGGGGCGAGCGCACCGTGGACGGCGTCGATCAGGCCGCCGATCGTGGCCGCGTCGTTGTAGCAGGGGAACATGGCCGACACGGCCGGAAACGTCATGTGGGTTGCCTCACGGCTGGGCCGCGGCCAGCGCCGCAGCGACGGTTTCGACTTCGACGTCGGTGAGCTCGGGGAAGCACGGCACGCTGACGCATTCGGCCGCCCACGCCTCGGCGTGCGGGCACGCGGCCGTGACGAACCGGGCGTATGCCGGTTGCTCGGTGAGCGCCCGGGCGTAGTGCACGGCGGTGTCGACGCCGCGGCCGGCGAGCCCGGCGCGGAACGCCTCGCGGTCGGCGGCGCGGACGACGGCCAGGTGGTACACGTGGGCCGGGTGCGGCGCCTGCCAGGTCAGCGCCGGCGCAGCCTCGCGGTAGTGGGCGGCGA
>JAEZFY010000168.1 GCA_023417265.1 Actinomycetes bacterium
CCGTGTCTGGCAGACTCCCGGCATGCCGTGGAGTGCTGACGTCGCATGCCGCTAGCTCCCGAAGAAGCGCGGGTCCTTGCCGTGCTGATCGAGAAGGAGGCGACGGTCCCCGACTCGTATCCGCTCACGCTCAACGCGCTGCGGCTCGGGTGCAACCAGACGTCGAACCGGTTCCCTGTCGTCGCCTACGAGGACCGTGCCGTCGAGAACGCCTTGATGGCGCTCAAGTCGATCGGGCTGGTGCGCTTCGTGCACCCCTCGCACGGCGGGCGCACCGTGCGCTACCGGCACGTCGCCGGCGAACGCTGGCACCTCGGCCGCAACGAGCTGGTGGTGCTCGCCGCGCTGGCCCTGCGCGGCCCGCAGACGGCGGGCGAGATCAAGGCCCGCACCGAGCGTCAGCTCGACGCCGACGGGCTGAGCGTCGAAGAAGCGCTCGACACGCTCGCCGCGCGCGGTCCCGAGCCGTTCGCCGTGCAGCTCGAGCGGCGTCCCGGCGAGCGCGAGCGCCGCTGGGCGCACCTGTTGTGCGGTGAGCCCGACGAGACGGTCGCCGATCCCACCGGTTCGGTGGCGCGCGTCGCCCCGGCCGATCACGACCGCGTCGCTGCGTTGGAGGGCGAGCTCGCCGCCCTGCGGGCCCGGCTCGACCGGCTCGAGACGTTGCTCGGCGTCGAGCTCGACTAGCTGCGGGCGTCGGCCAGCGCGGCCCACAGGTCGGTAGCCGTCACCGGGCCGACGAACGTCCGCCGCACCACCCCGTGCGGGTCGACCAGCAACACCGCGGGAACCGCGTCGATGCGGTAGCGGGCGTGCAGATCGCGGCGGGTCTGGTAGGCGGCGACCTGTACGGCGACCTCGTCCGAGCGCAGCACCTCGGCCTTGCGCACCACGTCGGCACACGTGGCGCAGGTGTCGGACGTGAACACTGCGACCAACCAGGCATCACCGTCGAAGTCGGCCCGGTCGACCTGCGCCGGCAGGTCGTGGTGCGGCTGGGTGGGGGCGTCGGTTGCGCGTCGCCGGCGGACCACGGCGGCCACGCCGACGGCGACGAGGATGACCGCCGCAGCGACGAGCAGGCGCACCAGCATCGGCTAGCCCTGCGGGATCGCCCAGCCGAGGTCGCGGGTGTCGCCGACCCCGCTCGGGAAGGCGGTCTCGACGAACACCCGGTTGGTCGTCCGCACGAGCAGCGTCCGGCCGAAGGCGACCGGATCGGTGAGATCGATCGTGATCCGCTGCGAGGCCGGCAGGGCGACCTCCTCGAGCCCGGGGATCGGCGCCTGGCCCGACGCACCGATCGCGAACACCGACACCGTGCCGTCGAGGTTGTCGGCGTTGTGCACCACGAGCGCATCGGCCGTCGCCACCTCGGGTGCCCGGACCACGTGCCAGGTGGTGGGGACGTAGCCGTCGGCGGGGCGCGACGTCGCCCCGGCGGTGACGTTGGTCTGGACGCCGCCCTCGGTGGTGTGCGTAGTGACCCGCTCGACGACGATCGAGCGGTCGGCGAGCGTGGCGAACACCACCGCGTACGGCCCCGCCGGGAGGCCCTGCAGGGTAGCCGGCGTGAACGACACCACGCTGCGCGCCGGTACCGACACCGGGTCGGCGTCGACCGCCGCGGGAACGCCGAGGACGACGACTTCGGCCTCGACGTCGTCGTCGGTCGGGTTGTAGATCACGTACTCCTCGGCGCGGCCGTCGCCGAAGTGGCTGCCGGCGAACCACCACTGCTCGCGCAGCGCCGGCTGGGCGAGCGTCACTTGCGTGCCGGCGCGCCCGCCGCCGCGGAACGTCTGCGCCCGCCCGACCACCAATCGTCCCTGTGAGGCTTCGACGCGAACAGCGAGCAGCGGCTCGTTCTGGGCCCCGGCGCCCGGCGCACCCAAATCGAGCACGCGCACGCTGCGCGGGGCGACCGTGAGCCCCGAGTAGCGGTTCGGCGCGCGCGGGCCCTCACGAGTGGCGAACGAGACGTCGACGACGACGGTTTGCTCGCCGGGGTTCGTCAGCAGCAGGGCGTTCGTGCTCCCACCGACGGTGAAGCCATCGGCGAGATACCACTCGTCGGACGTCGCCGTCGCGCACGCGCTGGCGCTCGTCGCCCCGGCCTGCACCGACACCTGCTCGACCAGCGCGCCGCCACCGTCGATCTCGACGACCGCCCCGACGATCGCCCCGGGCAGCGTCCCGTCGACGTCGACCACGGCGTGCGACCAGGCCTCGACGGCGAGGTCGAGGCGGGTGTTCTCGCGCTCCTCGTTGACCAGCAGCAAGGCGCCCTCGAGCCGGGTGCCCGTGCGGTTGGCGATCACCAGCTCGGCCTGCACGTCGCCGCCAGTGGCCGGGACGCCCGGACAGAACCACGTCTCGGTGAGCGCGGGGTCGGCGGTGACCCGTGGCATCCACCCCTGGGCGGCGACGCTGTACAGGGCGACATCGGCCGGCTTGGTGGACCGACCGACGGCGATCACCGCGACGAACGCCGCCAGGACCAGGAGGAGGGCCGGGTAGCGGCGTCTCACGCGTCACCGTCCCGGTGGGCGAGTGCTTCGCCGGCAATGCGTGCCGGCGGCGCGTCGAGCGGTTCGGCGCCGAAGTCGATCAGCGTCTCGTCGAGCAGATCGGCCGTGCGCCGCCGCCCGAACTGCGTGCGCGCCGCGGCGGCGACACCGATCGCGGCCAGCCACAGGCCGCCCTGGCCGGCGAGCCACCAGCGCCGCGCCCCGTCGGGCTCGTACACAATCCGGCCGACCCCACCGGTGTCGACGTCGAACGCCGTGGTGACGCCGAACCCGGGGCGGCCGGGCACGGTGGTGGCACCGCCGTCGGCGGACTCGACCCGCAGCGACAGACGCTCGTCGAACGGGATCGCCACGTGCACCGCGCCCGGCGCCACCTCGTAGGCCGATTGCGGGCGGGCGTCGATACCGACCATCGACGGCACGGCGTGCGCCAGGTCGGCCCGCACGAGCGCTTCGGCGCCGCCTTGGCGGCTGGCGTCGGCGGTCGCGCCGGTGAGCTGGGCCCCGACCGGGATCCAGGCCCGGTTGGCGAAAATCGACAGCGAGGGCTGGCCGCGGACGATGCCGAGGTCGAGCTGGGCGACGAGCGCGGCTTCGAGCCCGGCGGGTTGAGCGATCGGGTCGGCGAGCGTCGACGTCGAGCCGTTCGTGAGCGGGACGACGACGAACCGGATACCGAGCGGGGCGAGCAGGCGCCCGGCGCGCAGCGTCGCTCCGTCGGCGAGCAGGGCGAGCGCATCGACGACCGCGTCGTCGCCGTCGGTGGCCGGCATCGGGAATCGATCGGTGGCGTCGAGCGGGCCGGCGTCGACCACCGCGAAGGCGATGCCGTCGGCGTAGCCGTGGGCGGGCACGGGCAACGTGCGCGGATCGCCGACGAACAGCACCCGGTAGTCGCCGAGCTCGCGGTCGACCGGGAACTGGTTGGCGTACAGGCGCGGCAGCGGCGTGCGGGCGATGTGCCAGGAGCCGTCACCGATCGTCAGCACGGCGGGGATCACGCCGAGCACGATCGCCGCGTGGCCGAGGATGAACAGCGGCTGGCGCCAGCCGAAACCGCGGGCGCGCACGTCCGAGCCGAAGCCGCCGGCGACCGCCGCGGCACACAGCGCCAACCCGAGCGCCACCGGAACTGCGAGCAGCGTGCTCGCCGGGGCGGCCCGCCCGGCGATCTCGACGCCGCGCTCGGCAAACACCATCGCCGCCCCGAACACGAGCACCAGCGCGCTGCCGCGCACCGCCCACGTGAACCGCCACGCCCGGGCGATCGCCAGCGCCGCCAGCACGGGCACGTAGAGCGCCAGTGCGAGCACGGCGAACCGGTCGAGCG
>JAEZFY010000271.1 GCA_023417265.1 Actinomycetes bacterium
ACCGTGGCCACCCACCCGGCCGGCCCCGCCTCGCCGCCCAGCACCCGGCCGGCCGAGCCCTGGTCGAGCGGCAGCAGGGCCCCCTCGGGGACCACCCATTGGAGCGCGTGGGGCGACTGCAGGGCGAGCACGCACCGGCGCTGGTCGGCCTCGGGGACGAACAGCTGGACCGTTTCGCCGGTGTGCCCGCGCAGCCGCTCGAGCGCCGGTCGGGCGAGCTGGGCGAGCGGGAAGCGGGCCCCGGCCACGCGCCCGAGCGCGATCAGGTCGGCACCGAGGTCGTAGCGCCCCGCTGCGTCACGGCGCAGCAGGCCGTGCTCGACGAGCGCGCTGGCGAGCCGGTGGGCGGTCGCCCGCGGGATGCCCGTCGCCGTTTGCAGGTCCGCCAGCGGGGCCGGTGCGGCCGCCACCGCGCGCATCATCGCGAGCGCTTTGTCGAGCACGCCAACGCCGGTTACGATGTCCATACGTCGAGAAATCTATCTCAGATAGTGAGATCACATGCAACCGCTCCCCGACCGCCCGCTGACCCTGCCCGAGAAGGTCTGGTACCGCCACCTCGTGCGCAGCGAGGCCGGCGAACCCGACCTGCTGTACATCGACCTGCATCTCGTGCATGAGGTCACCAGCCCCCAGGCGTTCGACGGGCTGCGCCTCAGCGGTCGCCAGGTGCGCCGGCCGGACCTCACGATCGCTACCGAAGACCACAACGTGCCGACCGCCGACATCGACCAGCCGATCGCCGACCCGATCTCGGCCAAGCAGGTCGACACGCTCCGCAACAACGCCGCCGAATTCGGCGTGACGCTGTTCCCGATGGGCCACCCCGGGCAGGGCATCGTCCACGTGATCGCACCCGAGCAGGGGCGCACCCTGCCGGGGATGACCGTGGTGTGCGGCGACAGCCACACCGCCACGCACGGCGCCTTCGGAGCGCTCGCATTCGGCATCGGCACGAGCGAGGTCGAGCACGTGCTTGCCACCCAGACACTCCCCCAGGCGCGGCCCAAATGGATGTCGGTGACGTTCACCGGCACGCCCGCCAAGGGCGTCTCGGCGAAGGACCTCGTGCTGGCGATGATCGGCCAGATCGGAACCGGGGGCGGGATCGGGCACGTGATCGAGTACCGCGGCGAGGCGATCCGGGCACTCTCGATGGAAGGCCGCATGACGGTCTGCAACATGTCGATCGAGGCCGGCGCCAAGGCCGGCCTGATCGCCCCCGACGACACCACGTTCGACTATCTCCGCGGTCGCGACGGCGCACCCATCGGCGCCGCGTGGGACGCCGCCGTCGCCGACTGGTCGACGCTCCAGACCGACCCCGGCGCGACGTGGGACCAGGAGGTCGTGATCGACGTCAGCGGGCTCCGCCCGCAAGTCACGTGGGGCACCAACCCGGGCCACGTCCACTCGATCGACGACGTCGTGCCGTCGCCCACCGACTTCGCCGACGCGACCACCCGCGAGACCGTGCAGCGGGCACTCGAGTACATGGCCCTCGAACCGGGCACGCCGATGCGCTCGATTGCCGTCGACACCGTGTTCATCGGGTCGTGCACGAACAGCCGGATCGAGGACCTGCGCGCCGCCGCCGGGGTGCTCGCCGGGCGCACCGTCACCGTGCCGCGCGTGATGATCGTGCCGGGCTCGCACCGCGTCAAAGCGCAAGCCGAAGCCGAGGGCCTCGACGCGATCTTCCGGGCCGCCGGCGCCGACTGGCGCGAGCCGGGCTGCTCGATGTGCCTCGCCATGAACCCCGACAAGCTGCAGCCCGGCGAGCGCTCGGCGAGCACCAGCAACCGCAACTTCGAAGGCCGCCAGGGGCGCGGCGGGCGCACGCACCTGGTGTCGCCGGAAGTCGCCGCGGCGACCGCCGTCAAGGGCACGTTCGCCACCCCCGCCGACCTGGAAACCCTCACTGTGGAGGCCAACTGATGAAGGCTGTCACCGTTCTCACCGGCACCGGCGTGCCGCTCAAGCGCAGCGACGTCGACACCGACCAGATCATCCCCGCCGAATGGCTCAAGCGGGTCGAGCGCACCGGGTTCGAGAAGGGGCTGTTTTCGACCTGGCGCGACGACCGCGACTTCGTCCTCAACCAGGAGCAGTATCAGGGCGCGTCGATCCTCGTCGCCGGCCCGGCGTTCGGTGTCGGATCGTCGCGCGAGCACGCCGTGTGGGCCATCCAGCAGGGCGGGTTCGACGCCGTGATCGCCCCGAGCTTCTCCGACATCTTCCGCAACAACTGCACGAAGAACGGGCTCGTCCCGGTGATCCTGCCCGAGTCGGTGGTCGAGCAGATCTGGGCGGCGATCGAAGCCGATCCGCAGACGCCGATCACGGTCGACGTCGAGCGCCTCGTGGTCGAGGTTCCGGCGGCGGGCATCGAGGCCAAGTTCCCGATGGATGCCCCGACTCAGGAGCGCTTCCTGAACGGCCTCGACGACATCGGGATCACGCTCACCCACGAACCCGACATCACCGCCTACGAAGCGGCCCGCCCGGCCTACCTCGCCTAACCCAGCCATCGGTTCCTGGCACGCCCAAACCACCCGTTTGCGAGTGGTTGGAGACCGCGCGGATTGCTCGTCGAGGTCGTCCGCGAGTGCCTGGCACCGACCGTCGCGAACCTCGAGCATCTCCGCTGAATCGGTGCCTGGCACGACCAAACCACCAGCGTGCTGCCGGTGCCAGGCACCGACTCGGCTACATCAGCACACGCTCTAACGGGCGGTGCCAGGCACTCTCGTCGGTGCCCAACACCATCAATCCGCTGAGTGCCGGGCGCTCTCGTCGGTGAGCGGTCAGGTACAGGTGAAGGCGCCGTCGATCTCGAGCCCGTTGGCCGACACGGCGTGGAACGAACCGGCGTTGCCGTCGATGTGCACGCGCGTGTGGGCGGCCTCGATCGGCAGCTCGCGGGCACCCAACCGGAACGCCACCGCGTCGTCGTCGATGGCGACGACGACGTCGCCCCCGAGCCCGCCGTCGCCGGCGACCTCCAGACGGTTCGGTAGCGAGCACGCCGTGTCCGCCGCGTATGGCTCGGCGAGGTTGACGATCCGTTCGGACGCGCCCTTGCGAAGGAGCGCGAACAACTCGACGCCGGGGGCAACCGGGCGGCGCTCGGCGGCCTCGCCGCCGCGGCATTCGAACGAGCCGCTCAGGTCGGCGTCGGTCGCCGCGAACGATCCCGACTCGAGGCCCGGCTCGAGCGTGACCGTGCCCGTGCCACCGAGCGCCGCCCCGTTCACGAACTCGACCCGGAACGACGCCTCGAACGTGCCCGGTCCGGCCACGTCGTCTCCCGTGAGGATGCTCACCGCGGTCACTTCGCGGCCGGGGTCGGACACCTGCAGCGCCCAGTTGCCCGGCGTCGCCCGCCACGCCGAGCAGGCGGCGAACGTGCCGAACGGGTCGGCGAGCACGTCGTCGCCGGCGGGGGCGCTGACCACCGTCGACGTCGGGCCGATGGCGACGTCGACCGAGACGGACGGTGCGGGGGGAACCGTGCTCGGCGGGGCGGTGCTCACCGGCGGGGCGGCGGTCGGGGCGGACCCGGCGGAGCTCGCCTCGGTCG
>JAEZFY010000282.1 GCA_023417265.1 Actinomycetes bacterium
GTGCACCGACGCGGCGGATCTCGGAAACTGGCTCCGAGTCAGATCGTCCGAGCGCAAGGCGCGGCGGCCCGACGTTGACTTGGTCAACGAGGGTCGCCGGAACGCCGCGCTCGGGCGATCTGGCCGGAGCTACCGGGCGCGCAGGGCTTCGAGGAGTTTGGGAAGCACCTTGTGGACGTCGCCGACGATGCCGAGGTCGGCGACACCGAAGATCGGGGCTTCCTCGTCCTTGTTGATGGCGATGATGTTCTTCGAGCCCTTCATGCCCACCATGTGCTGGGTGGCCCCGGAGATGCCGGCGGCGATGTAGACCTTGGGCTTGACGACCTTGCCGGTCTGGCCGACCTGCATCGCGTACGGAACCCAGCCGGCGTCGACGATCGCCCGGCTCGCACCGGCGGCGCCCTTGAGCAGCTTGGCGAGGTCGTCGACCATCGCGAACTTGTCGGCTTCGCCGAGGCCGCGCCCACCAGCGACGACCACGTCGGCCTCGTCGAGCTTCGGTCCGGTCGATTCCTCGACGTGGGTGGCGACGATCTTGGCCGCGCCGCTGGCACCGAGTTCGGGCACCGGGGCTTCGATCAGCGTGGCCGCGCCGGCGCCGCCCGGCTCGGCGGGGAACGACTTCGGCCGGAACGCGGCGAGGTACGGGGCGCCGCCGGTGAACGTCGTCGTGACGAGCGTGTTGCCGCCGAACACCGGCGTGGTGACCTTGACGGCGTCGCCGTCGACGGCGATGTCGACGTTGTTGGTGAGCACGGTGCGGTCGAGCTTGACCGACAGGCGGGCCATCACGTCGCGGCCGACGTAGTCCTGCGGGAACAGGATCAGGTCGGCGCCTGCGCCGCCCTGGATGGCGGTGTGCATCGCCGCCGCGACGGCGGCGCCGGGCAGTGCCCCGGCGAGGTCGCCGGTGGCGTACACGTTGGCGGCGCCGTATTCGCCGAGCGCGCCGGCGATCGCCGCGCCGTCACCAGCGACGAACGCCGACACCGTGGCGCCCAGCGAGCGGGCCTTGGTGAGCAGTTCGAGCGTGCCCGTCGTGGGCGCGCCGTCGGCGGCTTGGGCGAACACCCAGATGTTGTCGAGAGCCATGATTCGTCGTCCTTCCTTCGATTCGTCCGGATCCGCTGCTCAGATGACCTTGAGGCCCTCGAGGAAGGCCACGATCTTGAGGTGCGCCTCGCCGTCGTCGACGACCTTCTCGCCGGCGGCCCGGGCGGGCGCCTGGGCGACGTCGACGATCTCCTGGCCGGCACCGGCCCAGCCGACCGGGGTGACGCCGAGGTCGGCGGCGGTGACCGTGTCGACCGGCTTCTTCTTGGCGTCCATGATCCCCTTGAAGCTGGGGTAGCGGGGCTCGACGACGCCGGCGGTGACGGACACGACGGCCGGCAGCGGGCAGGTGACCTCGTCGTAGCCGGCTTCGGTCTGGCGGTTGACCTTGAGGGTGCCACCGTCGACCTCGACCGACTTGGCGAACGTGACCGAGGGCAGGCCGAGCACTTCGGCGAGCTGTTCGGGCACCGTGCCGGTGTAGCCGTCGGACGACTCGGTGGCGGCGATGATCAGGTCGGCCTCGCCGAGCTTCTGGGCGGCGGCGGCGAGCACCTTGGCGGTGGTGAGGGCGTCGGAGCCGGCGAGTTCGGGGTCGCTGATGAGGATCGCCTGGGCGGCGCCCATCGCCAGCGCCGTGCGCAGGCCCGAGGTTTCGCCGTTGGGGGCCATCGAGACGAGGTTGACCTCGCCCCCGCCGGCCTTGTCGACGAGCTGCAACGCCATCTCGACGCCGTAGCTGTCGGACTCGTCGAGGATCAGCTTGCCGTCACGCTTGAGCGTCTTCGTCGCCGGGTCGAGCTCGCCCGGTAGCGCGGGGTCGGGGATCTGCTTCACGCACACGGTCACCTTCATGGCGCCCGAGGTTACCGGCGGGTCACTTAGCAGCGGCAATCCCGGGGCGTGGTGGCGCCGTTACGGTGGGCCCGTGCGGGTCCTGCTCGTCGTCAACTCGTTCGCCTCGTCGGTGACGGCCCGCAACACGGTCATCGTCCACCGCCGCCTGGCGCAGGGCCACCAGGTCGAGGTGGTCGAGACGAACCGCCGCGGGCACGCCACGCGCTTTGCCCATGATGCCGCCCGGCGCGGCGTCGACGTCGTGATCGGGTTCGGTGGTGACGGCACGCTCAACGAAGTCGCCACCGGCATCGCCGGCACCGACACCGCGCTCGGGGTCTTGCCGGGGGGCTCGACGAACGTGTTCGCGCGTACGCTCGGCCTGCCCAACGACCCGATCGCGGCGGCCGACCGACTTGCTCGGGGCCTCGACGCGGCCGACCTGCGGCCGATCGGGCTGGGCCGCGTCAACGGGCGCTTCTTCTGCTTCCACACGGGGATCGGCTTCGACGCGGCGACGGTGCGGGCGGTCGAGCGGCACGCCTCGCTGAAGCGCTGGCTCGGGCATCCGTTGTTCATGTGGGCGGCGCTCACGACGTGGGCCCGCGGGTACGCCCGCGACCAGCCGCACTTCGCCCTGCGCGACGACCACGGTCGCGAGGTCGCCGACGGGTACTTCACCGTCGTCCTCAACACCAACCCGTACACGTACCTCGGCAACCGGCCACTCGACCTCTCCCCGGCGGCCACGCTCGATCAGCCGCTCGTGGCGATCACGTTCCGGACGTTGGAGCTGTGGCCGGTGTTGCGCGGGGTCGGGTCGGCATTGCGCGGCGGCGGTGTGCGCCCCACCGAGCAGCTGCTGGAGTGGCGCGACGTGCAGCACCTCTCGGTGACCCAGCTCGGGGCCGGGCCGATCCCGTACCAGCTCGACGGCGACTATCTCGGAGCGGTCGACCGGCTCGAGTTCGACCACGTGCCGGGAGCCGTGCAGCTCGTCTACCCGAACGGGTAGCCCGGCTACGTCACGCCTCGCCGCGGCGGACGGCGAGGGCGACGTCGGGGACGTTGGTGCAGATCCCGTCGACGCCCCAGGCGATCAGCTCGCGCATCCGGGCCGGGTCGTCGCACGTCCACGTGTTGACCGCCACGCCGGCTGCGTGGGCGGCGTCGACGGCCTCACGGGTGAGCGCCCCGACCCACGGGTGGGCTGCCGCGTGACGACCGGCGGTGCACGCCGCGATCACGTCGTCGTCGAGCGCGTAGGTGAGCCAGGCGGTGCGCACGCCGGGCGCGACACGGCGCATCTGGGCCACCGTGGCGAGACGGAACGACGAGATCAGCCAGCGTGGCCCGCCGCCGCGCCGAACGAGGTGGCCGGCGACCTGCCAGGCCACCCAGTCGGCCGGGTCGTGGTCGGCTTCGCTCGGGTCGTTCTTGATCTCGATGTTGACGAACGCGCCGGCGCAGGCGTCGAGGGCCTGGCTGAGCGTGGGGATCTGCTCGGGCAGGTCGCTCGCCCGGGTGGCCCGGATCGGGCGGCCGTCGGCGAGGTTCGGGTCGTGGTGCACGACCAGCCGGTCGTCGGCGGTACGGCGGACGTCGAGCTCGATCCCGTCGGCGCCGAGCGCAATGGCCCGTTCGAAGGCGGCGATCGTGTTCTCCGGCTGCTCGGCCGAGGCGCCGCGGTGGGCGATCACGAGGGTCACCCGGGCATGTTGCCAGAGGACCCCGTGTGGCAGCGCGGGGAGCCATCTCGAAAACAGATGTATACCGACGTTGTATCTGATTCTCTTGCCAACCCGCAGGGCACGACCTAGTGTCACCCTCGGCCTGTGGTCGGAGTGCCGAGGCGGGCCCACGCGACTTCACCACCTCCAAGGAGCCCCCAAGGTGACGATCCTTGTGCCGAACCCGAGCCTCGTGCCGAACCTGAGCCTGACCGAGCCGGACGCCTGGCGCGACCACGCCCTGTGTCGCGACACCGACCCGGACTTGTTCTTCCCGGTCGGCACCACGGGTCAAGCGCTGGTCACGATCGATCAGGCCAAGCTCGTCTGCTCCCAGTGCACCGTCACCCAGGACTGCCTCGACTACGCGCTCGACACGAACCAGGATTCTGGCGTGTGGGGCGGGCTGTCCGAGGAGGCGCGTCGGGCGATCCGACGCCAGCGCGCGGCGGCCCGCCCGGCCGCGCGCGTCGCCGCCGGTAGCTGAGCGCAGCCGCCTGCCGCGGCCCGCTCAGTCTTCGGCGAGCGGGATCGTCAGTTCGATCAGCGTGCCGCGCGGCGGGTTCGGCTGCATCGTGATCGATCCGTTGAGTTCGGTGGTGACCAGCGTGCGCACGATCGAGAGCCCGAGTCCGGTGGCGTCGTCGAGCTTGAAGCCGGGGTCGACACCGCGCCCGTCGTCGACCACGGCGAGGTCGAGTCGGTTGCCGTGGTTGCGCAGGTCGACCCGCACGGAACCGCCGCCGCTGCCCTCGGGGAAGCCGTGGTCGACGGCGTTCTGGAGCAGTTCGGTGAGCACCACCGACAGCGGGGTGGCAATCGAGGCCGGGATCCGGCCACCATCGCCGTGAACGGTGAAGCGGATCGGTCGGTCGGGCGACTGCAGGCCTTCTTCGGCGAGGCGCACCAGCGGGCGGACGATCTCGGCGAACGTGACGTCGTCGCCGACCTCGCGTGACAACGCCTCGTGCACGAGCGCGATCGTGCGGATCCGCCGCACCGATTCGCCGACCGCCGCGATCGCTTCCGGATGCGTCAGCCGGCGGGCCTGGAGGCGCAGCAGCGACGAGATCGTCTGCAGGTTGTTCTTCACGCGGTGGTGGATCTCGCGGATCGTCGCGTCCTTGCTGAGCAGCAGCCGGTCGCGCTTGCGCAGCTCGGTGACGTCGCGCATCAGCAGGATCGCTCCGTCGACGCGGTCGCCGTCGAGCAACGGGACGCAGCGGCACAGGAGCGTGATGTCGCCCTGCTCGAACTCCTCGATCACCGGGGAACGGTGCTCGAACGCTTGGCGGACGACGCCGTCGTGGAAGCCGAGTTCGGCGAGGCGCATCCCGAGTGCGGACGTCTGGATGCCGACGCGGTGGAGCGCCGAGCTGGCATTGGGCGACATGTAGCGGACCTCGACCGACTCGCCGAGCCACATCACGCCGTCGCCCACCCGCGGGGCGGACGAGGAGTCCCCGACGCGGTCGGCGAACGGGAACGAGCCGGCCGCGACCATCGCCGCGAACTGCTCGAAGATCCGTCCGTAGGTGTGTTCGAGCTGGCCGGGGCGGCGGCCCCGCCGGTCGGTCCACTCCTTGGTGAGGACCGCGATCGGCACACCGTCGCGGACGACCGGGATCGCCACCAGTCGGGCCGGTTCGGCATCATCGCTGGCGTCGGCCACGGGTGCTTCGGTGATCTTGGCGCTCGCCAGCGCCTCGCCGATCACGGCGGCTTTGGCCGGGTCGCAGCGTTGCCCGACCAGGTCGTCGGGATAGATCGTCTGGGCGGTGGCCGGGCGGACCTGGGCGACCACGGTCCACTCCCCCGCCCGGGTGGTGACGCACAGCAACAGGTCGGCGAACGAGAGGTCGGCGAGCATGCCCCACTCGGAGACCAGCCGGTTGAGGTGGGCGACCTGCTCGCGGTCGAGGGAGGTTTGCTCGCGGGCGAGCTCGGTCAGCTTGGGCACGTCTTGAGTTTGGCCGATCGCGCCCCGGCACGCTGCGCTCACCGGGCTCGGCGTACGATCAGTTCATGAGCACGTCATCGACCGAAACGGTGGAGAGCCACAAGGCGACGTTCACGACGTTCGAGGAGTCCACCGCCGAGGACTGGTCGCGGATCGTCGCCTGCCTGCCGCACACGCAGGCGGTGGCCGGCGAGAACGTGATCACCCAGTTGCGCATGCTCGAAAACGACACGGGCGGGTTCCCGGTGTCGCGACTCGAGCATTCGCTGCAGACGGCCAGCCGCGCCGAGAACGACGGGCGCGACGAGGAGTACGTGTTGTGCGCCTTGCTGCACGACATCGGCGACACGCTGTCGCCGTACAACCATCCCGGGATCGCGGCGACGATCCTCAAGCCGTTCGTGTCCGACGCCAACCACTGGATGGTCGAGCAGCACGGGATCTTCCAGGGCTATTACTTCTGGCACCACATCGGTGGCGACCGCAACGCCCGCGAGCAGTTCCGCGGGCACGAGTACTTCGAGTACACCGAGGAGTTCTGCGCGAAGTACGACCAGACCGCGTTCGATCCTGAGTACGTGAGCGCGCCGCTCGCCCACTACGAGCCGCTGATCCGGAAATTCCTCGTTCCGGCAACCTGAGTCAGCCACACTCGCGGGCGATGGCCCGATTTCAACGACTGGCGTGCCCGAGCTGCGGCGGTGCGCTCGACGTACCTGCCCGGCACGAGCAGTTCTTCACGTGCGCGACGTGCGGGGCGACGCTCGAGGACACGCAGTACAAGGCGCCGACACCACAGGTCCAGTTGTCGGTGGCGGACGTGCTCAGCCAGTCGGCGTTGGACCCGGCGCTGTTGACGTCGTATGCCGTGCGCGCCGGGCGGGTCGCCACGCGGGCGGGCAAGGCGATCGCGGCGATCACGACGATCGGTGTGCTCGGTGGCGCAGGGGCCGGGGCCTACGGCGTGTACCGGGGCGTGAGCGACTCGGGTGCCGGCGCAGCCGACGCCGGCGGCTTCTCGATGTACGGCTTCACGACCAGCGCCATGTTTCCTGGGGAGGGCGCCGAGACCGAGGTCGCGTTGGTCGTGCACGGCGCTGACGGGCAACGCCTGATCTACGTCGATCTGGGTGCTCCCGAGCCGGTGCGCTGGGAGGCGCCCTTGACCGCGCTGCTGCCGGCTGAGGCGTCGATCGCCGCGTACGAGCGCGTCGTCGCCTCGTCGGGGCAGGTGTTGCTCACGCACGAAGACGGGCTGTATGCGTTCGACCGGGCCACGGGCACGGCCGTGTATCAGATCGGGTTGTCCGACTCGGTCGCCAACAACTGTGCCGCGTGTCTGCGGGTGTTCGGCGAACGGGCGGCGGTGCTGACTCAGGACGGCGTGCTGCGGGTGTGGGACGTGGCGACGGGGCAGGGTGGGTGGACGGTGCGGCTCCCCGGCGACGTGCCGCGCCAGCTGCTCGACGCAGGCGGGAATCCGGCGGTGGTGGTCGACCAGCCCGACGATCGCGAGGACCGCCAGCGGGCGCTCGTGACGACGTTCGACGTCGCCACCGGCGCCGAGGTGTTCGCTCAGGCGCCGCGGTGCGACAGCGACTTCCCGATGTCGATCACCGCGTATGACGAGGTGGTCGAGCTCGGTGAGGGGCGTTACGTGTGGATCGACGGGTGTCCGCAGCTGTGGGCGCCTGGTGCCGAGGCCCCGTTGTGGTCGATCCCACCGGATGGCGCGGCGGCGTTCGACGTCACCGGGGTGCGCGACGGGGTGCTCGTTGACGGCGAGCGGCTGGTGGTTGCGACCAATGTGGGTGTGGTCGTCATGTCGGCGGCGGACGGTTCGTTCGTGTCGATCGGGCGTGACGAGCTTGCCGATCTCGAACCGGTCGGCTTGGTCGGCGACATGGTGATCGCCACCGAACAGTCCGCTCGGGGGTCACGCAAGTGGTCGCTCACCGGGTTGGCGCTCAGCAATCCGGACGGTCAGGCGGCGCAGCCGGCGTGGCAGATCGCGCTCGACGGCGAACCGGGCGGTGACGGCTTGATCACCTCCACCGAATGGATCGTCGGCGTCACGCCAGCGGGGGTGGTGGTCGTCCAGTTCGATGTCAACGCCGACTCGGTGCGCTTCCAGACCGTCGACCCGGCGACGGGAACGGCCGCGCCGGCGGTGACGCTGACGCTCGACGACCTGCTGTTCGCCGAGTTCGTCGGCTGGCGCGAGGGCAACGTCGTGCTCGGTGCCGATCAGCGCTTGCTGACGATCGATCCGGCCACCGCCACGATCGTCAGCGAGGCGCCGTAGCGGGTCTGCCGCACGGCGGCCTGGCGCTGGTGGCCGAGGGGGCCAGCAACCGTTGCCGCCATCGCTGAATCGTCACACGGCCCGGCCGGCTCGCGTGATCGCTGAATCGTCACACCCGGGCGATTCGTCCGGCTTCGGTGAATCGTCACGCTTGCACGCCCGTCGGCGGTCGGGGGCGGCGTGACGATTCGCCGACTCGCACGCTTGTTCGGCGCGTGACGATTCGCCGACGCCGGTGCCGATGGCTTCCGTGACGATTCGCCGACATCACGGCGGATGGTCGGCCTCCCCCGAGGCATCTCCCGCAGCTCCCCGTGGAGATGGGGACTCGGCCGATCCATGTGGCACCCGATCGCCACGATCCGAGCCATGCAGATGTACACGGATGCCGCTCCCCCGCACGACTCACCTGCCGATTGGCGCTGCCCGATGTGCGGCGTCGAAGTCGCCCATCCGTACGGGCCCGGCCGCAAGCGGGTGTACTGCTCGAACGCATGCAAGCAGAAGGCATACCGGTGGCGCTGCGCCAACGGCGTGCGCCTACTCGTCACACCGTGGACCCCGGCCGAGCGCAGCGGGGCGCGTCGTGCGCACGCTGTCCGCCCGGAGCGTGACCTCGTCGCCGGCCGCGGCGCCGCGACCGGCCGCGAGGGCGCCGTGGGCGGCGCCGTCGCCCGCCGGCTCCCC
>JAEZFY010000326.1 GCA_023417265.1 Actinomycetes bacterium
GCGGCGACTCGCGCCGCGGCCTCGTCGGTGCGGTCGAGGGCGTCCTCCCCGACGTTGACCACGGCGAGCACGCGCCGGTTCGTCAGCAAGAAGTACGGCCGGAGCGCTTCCTGGTGCTCCCGCTTCAGCCCGGCGCGGTACAGCGGGCGGCCTTCGGAGAGCGCCGCGTTGGCTTCGCGGAGTGCGTCGAGCTGGTCGCCGAGCGTCTTGTCGAGCTTGGATCGGCGTTCGACGTCGGCGAGCCGCTTCTCGACCGTCTCGAGGTCGGCGAGGGCGAGCTCGAGCTCGACGATGCGGAGGTGTTCGAGTGGGTCGGAGGGGCCGGGCACGTCGTCGTCTTCGAACGCCCGCAGCACGAACACGATCGCGTCGACCTCGCGGATGTTGGCGAGGAACTTGTTGCCGAGCCCTTCGCCGTGGGAGGCACCTTCCACGAGCCCACCGATGTCGACGACCTCGACCATCGCGTGGATCAGCTTCTTCGTCTTCGACATCTCGGCGAGCTGCTCGACGCGCGTGTCGGGCACCTTGGCGACACCGATGTTGGGGTCCTTCGTGGCAAACGCGTACGGCGCGGCGAGGGCGCCGCCTCCGGTGAGTGCGTTGTACAGCGACGACTTACCCGCGTTGGGCAGCCCAACCAGTCCGAACCGTTCCATGAACCGCCCGAGGCTACCGCCGCGCCCGGAACCCCTCCCCGGGGGCGCGGTCCCCGGTGCGTTCCGTGGCGACGTGTCGGCCGCCCACCCAGAGGTATGCGTGCCCACCGTTCTGCACTCGACTCGATCGCCAGCTTGCACGGGGCGGTGACGATCGCCGAGCTGCGCACGGCCGGTATCACACCGGCGCTGCAGCGCACGGCCGAGGCCCGCGGCCTGCTCGTCAAGACGGGAGTGCACACGTTCCGGGCTGGGCTGGTCCGGCCGACGCTGACCGACGAGTTGGCGTATCTGATCGCCGATCTCGGGCCGTCGGCGTGGGCGAGTGGGCCGACGGCGGCGGCGCTGCTCGGCTTCGACGGGTTCGCGCTGCGGCGCCCGTTGCACGTGACGGTGCTTCGCGGGCGCAACCTCACGCGGTCGGGTGCGGTCGTGCACACCACGCTCGAGCTGCGGCCGATCGACCGGACCGTGCGCAACGGCATCCCCGTCACGAGCGCCCCGCGAACGATCATCGACCTGGCCAGCACGTGCTCGGTTGCCGAACTGACCCAAGCGATCGACTCGATGATCCGTGACCGCCGCGGCAGCGACGACCTGTTGCACCGCCGGGTGCTGGCGCTGCGCGGGTCGGGCCGGCGTGGGATCGCCCGACTCGTCGCCGCGCTCGACGGCGCCGACGCGGCCAGGGGCGGGCACAGCTTCCTCGAACGCAGCTACCTCCGTCTGCTGGGCGCAGCCGGGCTGCCGGCGCCGGCGACTCAGGCCGAGCTCGGGCGCGACCGCGTGATCCGGGTCGATTGCCGGTGGCCCGGCACGCCGCTCGTGGTCGAGCTGCTGGGTTACCTCTGGCACCGCACGGCGCGCCAGATGCAGGCTGACGCCCGCCGCCAGAACGAACTGACGCTGGCAGGGTTCACGGTCCTCGCGTTCACGTACCGCGACGTGCTCGAGGAGGGGGCGCACGTGGTGGTGACGACGGCCCGCGCGCTGGGGCGCTGAGGGTTCACGTCA
The DNA here is from genome assembly GCA_023417265.1 of Actinomycetes bacterium. Lineage (GTDB taxonomy): Bacteria > Actinomycetota > Acidimicrobiia > Acidimicrobiales > Ilumatobacteraceae > Ilumatobacter. The sequence continues at coordinate 1,674 of JAEZFY010000326.1, forward strand.
CATCTCGCGTCGAATGCGACGCGAGATGTGACATGAACTCGTCAGCGCAGGCGGCGGCGGGTGGTGGTGAGGGCGAGCGAGCCGGTGCCGAGCAGGGTGAGGGCCGCCGTCAGCAGGGGTAGCGCCGGGTGGCCACCGGTGGCGGGCAGGACGGGCGCCAGCGTCGTCGGGGGCTCCGGCGTTGTCGTCGTCGTCGTGGTCGTGGTCGTGACCGGGGGTGGGGTGACCTCGATCGTCAGTGACGCCGACACGTCGCCGAGGGTGGCGGTGATCACGTGCGGGGAGGCGGTCGGGAACGTCACGATGCGGCCGTCGACGACGTCGGTGGCGACCGAGCTGGTGAGCACGGCGGCGGACGTGTCGACCGGGTTGCCGTGGGCGTCGCTGCCGGCGACGGTGAACGTCACGCTGCCGCCTTGGGCAACGGTGGTCGCCGACGCCGAGAGCTGCATCGAGGCCAGCGGGCCGGGGGCGACGGTGAGGACGATCGAGGCGGTTGCCCCGCTGATCGGCTCGGTGGCGGTGACGGTGCGCACCCCGGCCTGCGTGGCCGTGAGCGTGTTGCCGCTGATCTGGTCGGACGCGGTGCTGCTCGTGAATGTCAGCGGCGGGGCGGGCGTGACGGGCTCCCCGAACAGATCGACGACGCTGGCCTGCAGGGCCACCGAGTCGCCGGCGGTGATCGGCGCGGCGGGCAGCATCGTCACCACCCGGGCCGTGGCGTCGGCCTCGACGAGGGTCAGGTCGCCGGTCAGGGCTTCGCCTTCGGCCCACCAGCGATCGGCGCCCTGTACGGCCCACGCCTTGTCGACGGTGGGGGTCGGGGCGGTGCGGAAGCCGGTGTTGAACGTGCCGGCGAACACGCGCACGGGGAGCGTGGGGCCGGCCGCAGGTTGGAAGGTGAGCAGGTAGTTGTGGTTGCTGACGACGACGTCGACGATGTCGCTGGCGACCGAGCTGGTGAGCACCGCGGCCGACGTGTCGACCGGGTTGCCGTGGGCGTCGCTGCCGGTGACGGTGATCGTCACGCTGCCGCCTTGCGGCACGGTCGTGGCCGACGCCGTGACCTGCATCGTGG
>JAEZFY010000015.1 GCA_023417265.1 Actinomycetes bacterium
CACGGTGCCGGCGGCCGGCGGCACCCCGCCGCCGGTGGCGCCCGACGTGGTGTCGCTCACCGACGCCGACGAGGAGGTCCGCCACGCCGCGCGCGAGCTGTGGGCCGCCGCGAGGGCGGGCACCCCGTTCGCCCGAATGGCCGTCGTGTGGCCCACCAACCAGCCCTACGCCCGGCTCGTCGAGCACCACCTCAACGCCGCGGGCATCCCGTGGAACGGGCGTCCCGGCACCACCGTCGCCGAACGCATCGTGCCGCGCTTCCTGCTCGATCTGCTCGAGGTCGATCGGCGTGGCCTGCGCCGCCAGCACCTGTTCGACCTGCTCGCCGACATCGCCCTCCAGGGCACCGACGGGCGCCCCGTCCCCGTCGCCCTCTGGGAACGCGTCAGCCGCGAGGCGGGTGTGGCCCTCGACGGCGACTGGGAACCGCGTCTCGCCCGGTACGCGGCGCGTCAGCGCGCACGCGCGGCCGAGCAAGGTCAACCCGGTTCGCACCGCGCCGACGCAGCCGACGACTTGCGGATGTTCGTCCGCGCGCTGCGCGCCGACCTCGGCCACCGCAGCGCCACCCGCACGTGGCGCGAGTGGGCCGACTGGGCCGAGCACCAGATCGTCTCCCGGCTCGGCGAGCAGTTCGTCACCCAGCTGCCCGCCCACGACGCAACCGCCCGCGAGCACGAGCGGGTCGCCCGCGAGCACACGATGCGCGTCCTCGACCGGCTGCGCACGCTCGACGCCCTCGACGGCCCGCCGGTCACGCGCGCCGAGTTCCGGGCGGTGTTCCAAGCCGAGTTCGACGCGGCGCCCGGGCGGCTCGGCCGGATCGGCCAGGGGGTCACCGTCGGGTCGCTGGCGGGCGCGGTGGCCCTCGACGCCGACCTCGTCGTCGTCCTCGGTGCGGCCGAAGGGACGATGCCTCCAAAACCCTCGGCCGGCCCGCTGATCAGCGACGACGATCGCCGGCGCGCCGGCTTGCCGCTGTCGGACGCGCTCGGCAACCGGATGCATCGCCAGTACCTGGCGACGCTTGCCGGATGCCCGCGCACGGTCGTCACGTTCCCCCGCGGCGACCTGCGGGCCGCGGCCCAGCGTCACGCCACGCGGTGGCTCGGCGGCGCACCGGCCCGCGAGCTGGCAAGCCATCGGGCGGCACTGCTGGAAACAGCGTTCCCCGCCGCCCCGACCGAGCACCGCCTGCGGCGCCACCTCGCCGGCGCCACGGTGGCGGCGGCCCCCGACCCGACCGGCGACGCCACGCTCGCCCGCGCCCTGCGGCTCCGGGAGGCGCGCCGGGCACCGCAGTTCACCGAGTTCGACGGCGACTTGTCCGGCATTGCGATCGGCCACTTCGACGCACCGATCGCGCCGACCACGCTCGAGCAGTGGGTCGCCTGCCCGCACGGCTACTTCATGCGCTATGTGCTCGGGGTGCAGCCGGTCGACGACCCGAACGCCGAGTACGAGATCACCGCGATCGACCGCGGCAATCTGCTCCACCTCACCCTCGACCGGCTCCACCGCGAGGTGATTGGCGAACTGCTCGCGCAGCCGCTGGGCGGTTGGTCCGACGCCCATCGCCAGCGCGCCCTGGAGATCTTCGCCGACCTGTGCGACGAGTTCGAACGCACCGGGCGCACCGGCCGGCCAGCGGCGTGGGCCGTCCAGCGCACCCAGATGGAGGCCGACCTGCTCGGCTGGATGGAGCGCGACTCGAACCATCTGCGGGCCACCGGCGCTCGCATCGAACACTCCGAGGCCCGCTTCGGCCGCGATGCCACGGTGGCCTTGCCACTGCCCGACGGCCAGCTGCGCGTGCACGGCTCGATCGACCGGATCGACCGCACCTCGTCGGGGATGCTCCACGTCACCGATCACAAGACCGGCAAGTCCGACAAGTTCCGCGGGATCACCGCCGACGACCCGACGCTCGGCGCCACGCGGTTCCAGCTCGCGGTGTACGCCGCCGGAGCGGCACAGCTGCTCGGTGAGCCGGACGCCGACGTGCACGCCGAGTACTCGTTCTTCGCCAGCGGCGGCTACGCCCGCGTCGGCTACCGCTTCACGCCGCAGGTCTGGGCGACGATCACCGAGCAGCTCGGCGGAGTCGTCGCCGACATCGAACAGGGATTCTTCCCGGCGCTGCCGGGCAAGCCGGGGTTCCAGCTGTTCGTCGACTGCCAGTACTGCCAACCCGACGGGCTCGGCACGTCCGACCGGTGGCCCGAGTGGGAAGCCAAGCGCGACGATCCCCGAGCCCCGACCCGATTCCATCACCCGCCCGACCCAGCAGCGACGACCGCGGCGGTCACCCCGTGAACGTCACCGTGCCACCCGACCGCGTGCCACCCGACCAGACCGCGCGCGAGGCGATCCGCGGCGATCGGGCCCGCACGTTGTTCGTCGAGGCCGGCGCCGGAGCTGGCAAGACCACGAGCCTCGTCGCCCGCATCCTCGGGCTCGTCGCCGACGGGGTCGCGATCGAGTCGATCGCGGCGATCACGTTCACCGAGAAGGCCGCCGCCGAGCTCCGCCACAAGACCCGCACTGCGCTCGCCGCTCCGGAGGCCGGCGCCGGCAGCTTCGGCGAGCGTGCTCGGGCGGCGCTCGATCGGCTCGACCACGCCCCGATCGGCACACTCCACGGGTTCGCCCGCCGGATCCTCAACGAGTTCCCGATCGAGGCCGGGCTGCCACCGGGGTTCTCGGTGCTCGACGAACTCGAGAGCAACATCGGCTACGACGACCGCTGGGAGGCGCTCCTCGACC
>JAEZFY010000051.1 GCA_023417265.1 Actinomycetes bacterium
GTGTGGTGGGGGGGCGCGCGGCCGCCGAGGCCCGTCGGTTCGACGACCACCGGTCGACCGCCGCCTATCGCCGCCACGCCATCGGCGTGCTCGCCACCCGCCTCCTGAAGCGAGCGTACGCATGACGACGGAAGCCGAGTTCTACTCGCTCACGATCAACGGCGAGACACACGAGGTCCGCGACGCCTGGCTCGGCGAGAGCCTGCTGTACGTGCTGCGTGAGCGGCTCGGATTGCCGGGCGCAAAGGGCGCGTGCGAACAGGGCGAGTGCGGCAGCTGCACCGTGCTGCTCGACGGTGCCGCCATCTGCGCCTGCTTGGTGATGGCGGCGTCCGCGGTCGGTGCCGAGATCACGACGGTGGAAGGCCTGGCGCCGGACGGGGCGCTGACCGACGTGCAGCAGGCCTTCCTCGACGAAGGCGCGGTGCAGTGCGGGTTCTGCACGCCCGGCCTGATCATGGCCAGCCACCGGTTGCTCGCCGACAACCCCGAGCCGAGCGAACTGCAGATCCGGGAAGCGCTCTCCGGGAACATCTGCCGCTGCACCGGATACGGCCGCATCATCGAGGCCGTCCAGCGGGTCGCCCTGGAACGGAGCGAGGCGTGAGCGTCGGCACCGGCGAACGGATCGCCTCGGGCACCCGCCGTCACGGCACCCTCGGCACCTCACCCACGCGTCCGGACGGGATCGCCAAGGTCCAGGGGTCGTTCGCGTTCTCCTCCGACCTGCACGCCGACGGAGCGCTGTGGGGCGCCACCTTGCGCTCGCCGCACCCGTACGCCCGGATCGTGTCGATCGACGTCGGCCCGGCCTGGCGGGTCGACGGCGTCGCCGCCGTGCTCACCGCCGAGGACGTGCCCGGCACGCCGACCTATGGCCTGATCGTCGCCGACCAACCGGTGTTCGCCGCCGACTACGTGCACTACGTCGGCCAACCGATCGCGGTCGTCGCCGCCGACCACCCCGAGACCTGTCGCCGGGCGCTCGCCGCGATCGTCGTCGAGTACGAGGTGCTCGAACCGCTACTCGACGCCGAGGCCGCGATCGCCGCCGGCGAGGTGTTCCGGCACCAGCAGATCGAGTACGGCGACCCTGACGCGGCGGCCGCCCTGCCTGGCGTCGTCAGCGTCGAGGCCACCTACGAGCTCGGCATGCAAGACCAGGCATTCCTCGGCCTCGAGGCCGCACTGGCCGTGCCCGACCCGGGTGGCGGCGGCATCGAACTGCACGTCGCCACGCAATGGCTGCACGAGGACCGCAAGCAGATCGCAGCGTGCCTGGGCCTGCCCGACGAACAGGTGCGGCTGGTGCTCGGCGGTGTCGGCGGGGCGTTCGGGGCCCGCGAGGACATCTCCCTGCAGGTCCACGCGTGCCTGCTGGCGCTGCGCCTCAGCCGCCCGGTGAAGATGCACTACACCCGCCACGAGAGCTTCCTCGGGCACGTGCACCGCCACCCGGCGACGATCTGGATGAAGCACTGGGCCACCCCGGACGGCGAGATCGTGCGGATCGACGCCCGCTTCGTCATGGACGGTGGGGCGTTCGCGTCGACGTCACCGGCGGTGCTGCTCAACGCCGTCACCCACACCCAGGGCCCGTACCGCTGCGGCAGCGCCCGCGTCGACGGGTGGGCGGTGCGCACGAACCACCTGCCGTGCGGGGCGATGCGCGGGTTCGGCGTGGTCCAGGCGTGCTTCGCCCACGAAGGCCAGATGGACCGTCTCGCCGAGGCGCTCGGCATCGACCCGGTCGAACTGCGGCTGCGCAACGCGATCCGATCCGGCGATCCGCTGATCCACGGTCAGGTGATGGATTCGGTGGCGCCGGTCGAGCGCTGCATCCGCGAGACGGTGGCGTTGCCGTTCCCCGACGAACCGGTCGGCGGGCACGACGGCGACCCGCTCCGGCTGCCCGGGGGCACCGGCCGCACCGCCGACGTCGAGCACATCTACCGCGGCATCGGCTACGGCGTGTCGATGAAGAACCTCATGTACTCGGAGGGCTTCGACGACTATTCGACCGCCCGGGTGCGCCTGGCCGACGGCGTGGCCACCGTCAAGTTCGCCACCGCTGAGGTGGGGCAGGGCTTCGTGATGCTCGCCCAGCAGATCGCCCGCACGCTGCTCGGTGTCGACGAGGTCGTGCTCGACCGGATCGACACGGGCGTCGGCTCGGCAGGATCGACGTCGGCGTCGCGCCAGACGTGGATGAGCGGGGGAGCGGTCGATGCCGCCTGCCGGGCGGTGCGCGAGCGCCTGTTCGAACACGTCGGGCAGGTTCACGGCATCGATCCCCTGCGACTCGCGATCGACGGCACCGACGTGATCGACATCGGCGCCTCCGGCGAGCTGCGCATCCCCGTCGCCGAGGCCTCGGCCGGGATGACGTTCGACGAGACGGTCGAGTATCACCACCGGGCCACCGAGGACCTCGACGAACACGGCCAGGGGAACTGTCACACGGCATGGGCGTTCGTCGCCCACCGCGCGGTCGTCGACGTCGATCCGGATCTCGGGTTGGTGAAGGTCGTCCAGGTCGCCACCGCCCAAGACGTCGGCGTTGCCCTCAACCCGCTCTCGGTGATCGGCCAGATCGAAGGCGGCGTGGCCCAAGGCCTCGGGCTGGCGGTGATGGAGGAGATCGTCCAGATCGACGGGCGCATCCGCAACGCCAGCTTCACCGACTACCTGTTGCCGACCACCCTCGACATGCCCCCCGTGCTGGCGGCGCTCGTCGAGGAGCCCGAGCCGCAGGCACCGCTCGGCGCCAAGGGCGTCGGCGAGCCGCCGTGCATCTCGGTCACCCCGGCGATCGCGGCGGCGATCCGGGATGCGCTCCGCCAAGCCGGACGTGACGCAAGCACGCTCAACCGGGTGCCGGTCAGGCCTGTCGACATCGTCGCTGCGGGTAGCGTGCACGACGATGTCTGACGAGCGTGAGATCCTGACCTGGGAGGCCTTCGGGCAGGCGTCCCGCGAGTTGGCCCAGATGGTGGCCGACGACGGGTTCGAGCCCGACATGGTGTTGTCGATCGCCCGCGGCGGGCTGCTGATCGGCGGGGCGATGGGCTACGCGCTGTCCGTCAAGAACACCTACACCATGAACGTCGAGTTCTACACGGACATCGACGAGCGGCTCGAGGTGCCCCAGATCCTGCCGCCGGCCCCCGATTTCGTCGACATGAGCGACGCCAAGATCCTGATCGTCGACGACGTCGCCGACACCGGGCACACGCTCAAGACCGTCGAGCAGTTCTGCGAGGGCAAGGTCGGCGAGGTCCGCACCGCGGTGATCTACGAGAAGCCGCGCTCGGTCGTCAAGTGCGACTACGTGTGGAAGCGCACCGACTTGTGGATCAACTTCCCGTGGAGCGACAAGCCGCCGGTGGCCGTGCGCGAGGGCGCCGTCCGCGAAGCGATCACCGAGTGAAGCCCGCAGCCCGTGTGACGCGACACCTCGCCGAACTCCGGGCCCCGCAGATCGCCGAGCTGCTCACACCGGACTCCGTGATCGTCCAACCGCTCGGTGCGATCGAGCAGCACGGTCCGCACCTGCCGCTGCACACCGATCACCTGATCGCCACCAGGGTCGCCGAAGCGGCGGTCGCTGCGGCAGCCGCCGCGGGCGTCGACGTGTGGTTGCTGCCGCCGCTCGCGTACACCAAGTCGAACGAGCACGCCTGGTCGGCCGGCACGATCTGGTTGTCGGCCGACACGCTGCTGCGCGTGCTCGACGACATCGGTCGCTGCGTCGCCACGACGCCGGCCCGCAAGCTCGTGTTCTTCAACGGCCACGGCGGCAACTCGGCGCTGGTCGGCGTCGCCAACCGCGAGATCCGCCTGGCCCACGGGCTGATGACGTTCCTCGCCCATCCGGGCGTGCCGCCCGATCAGGGTGGCGCGTCGACGGCCGAAGAGCTGGGGATGGGCATCCACGGCGGGATCGACGAAACCTCGGTGATGCTCCATCTCACCCCGGAACTGGTCGAGATGTCCGCGGCCACCCGCAATGTGCCCGAGCACCTCGCCGACAACCGCTACGTGCGCTTCGGTGGCCGGGTCGGTTTCGGCTGGCTGTCCGACGATTTCGGCCCCGACGGCCACATCGGCGACCCGACGCTGGCGTCGGCCGAGCGCGGCAAGCAACTGTTCGCAGCCAACGTCCAGGCGTTCGCCGAAGCGCTCGCCGAGATCGCCGCCTTCGAGTTCCGCCGGTGACACCCGACCTGCGCATCGACATCGACCGCCTCGTGGCACGGATCGAGGCGCTCGGCGAGATCGGTGCGGTGCACGGCCCCAGCGGCGAGCGCGGCTGCGCCCGCTTGGCGCTCACCGACGCCGACCGCGACGGCCGCGATCTCGTCGTCACGTGGATGCGCGACCTCGGGTTGCTCGTCGAGATCGACAGGATCGGCAACGTCTTCGCCACGCGCCCCGGCCGCGACCCGTCGCTCGCCCCGGTGATGACCGGCTCGCACATCGACACGGTGCGCACCGGCGGCCGCTTCGACGGCAATCTCGGCGTGCTTGCCGGGTTGGAAGTGATCGAGACGTTGATCGCCAACGACATCGCGACCGAGCGCGGGGTCACGGTCGCCTTCTTCACCGACGAGGAAGGCGCCCGGTTCGCCCCCGACATGCTCGGCAGCCTCGTCTACGTCGGCGGGCTGGCGCTCGAGGACGCGCTCGACGCCCGGGCGGCCGACGCCGCGCCCGGCGAAACGCCGGCCCGGCTCGGTGACGAGCTCGACCGGATCGGCTACGCCGGCCCGCTGCCGTGCCCGGCGGCGACGTTCCCGCACTGCTACGTCGAGCTGCACATCGAGCAGGGCCCCGTGCTCGAGGACGAAGGCGTCGAGATCGGTGTCGTCACCGGCGTGCAAGGCATCTCGTGGACCGAGCTGACGATCACCGGCCAGTCGGCGCACGCCGGCACGACGCCGATGCGGCTGCGCCACGACCCGGGCTACGTCGCCGCCGAGATCGCCGTCACCGCCCGCCGGATCGCGGGCGAGTTGGGGGGCGCCCAGGTCGCGACGGTGGGGCGGCTCGAGCTGACCCCCAACCTGGTCAACGTCGTCGCCAACTCGGCCACCCTGACGGTCGACCTGCGCAACACCGACGAAGCCGAGTTGCAACGCGCCGAAGCGCTGCTCGCGGCGCGGGTCGACGAGCTCGCAGCCGCCGAAAGCGTCACCGTGACGCGGCGCACGTTGGCACGTTTCGAGCCGGTGCAGTTCGCCGAGGGGATGGTCGCGTCGGTGGCCGCCACGGCGGCCCGGCTCGGCTACTCGACGCTGCGGATGCCGAGCGGAGCCGGGCACGACGCGCAGATGCTCGCCCGGGTCTGCCCGAGCGCGATGATCTTCGTGCCCTCGGCGAACGGTCTCAGCCACAACATCGCCGAGTACACGGCTCCCGACGACCTCGCCCGTGGCGCCAACGTGCTGCTCCACGTGCTGCTCGACGCCGCCACGAGCCGCACGTGAACCCGGGCGCGATCGTCGTCGGCGGCGGGCACAACGGGCTCGTCTGCGCGGCCTACCTTGCCCGGGCCGGGATGGCGCCGCTCGTGCTCGAAGCTCGGCCCACCGTGGGCGGCGCGGCCGGCACCGACGTCGCCGTCGGCGCTCGCGTCAACATCTGCAGTTGCGACCACTCGCTGGTGCGCAGCAGCCCGCTGATGACCGAGCTCGACCTCGCCAGCCACGGCTTGGAGTACCTCGACGTCGACCCGGGCGGCGTCGCCCTCGGCTGGGACGCTCCCGGACCGGCCCCGATCTTCACCGACGTCGACCAGACCATCGATGCGCTCGCCGTGCACTTCCCGCACGAGGTCGACAACTACCGCCGCTACGCCCGCGCCGCGGTGCCGGTGGCGCACCTGCTCCGCGACCTCGCCAACGCCGACCCCACCGGCCCGAGCCTCTTGCGCACGGCGGTCGCCAAGCACACCCCGGCCGCGCTGCGGCTGCTGCGCTGGTCGCGGATGACGGTCGCCGAGGTGCTGCGCGGGTTCTTCACCGACGAGGGGCTGCTCGGCCCGGCGATGGCCACCGGGCCGGCCGTGTGGGGCGTATCACCCGACACGCCCGGCACCGGCCTCGGCGCGATCGCGATGGCGAACAAGCACGTCAACCCGGTCGGCCGGCCGGTCGGCGGGAGCGGCCGCCTCACCGACGCGCTCGCCGCGGCCGTCATCGCCGCCGGCGGCAGCGTGCGCACCTCGGCGCGCGTCGCCGCGATCGTGTGCGACGGTACACGGGTGCGCGGCGTGGAACTGGCCGACGGCACGCTGCTCGAAGCCCCGCTGGTCGTGGCTGCGTGCGACCCGCGCCAAGCGATCGTGCGCTACCTGCGCGACGCCCCGGCCGCGGCCGGCGAGTTCGTGCGCCGGTGGGGCGCGCTGCCCCAGCCCGAGGGCTACGAGTCGAAGATCGACGCTCGGCTCACGGCCCTGCCGGCTTGGAAGGGACGCGATCCGCGCCTGGCCGAGCTCGGGTTCACCGACCAGCACTCGGCGACGACGTTCGTCGCGCCCGGCCTCGCCCAGATCGCCGAAGGCCACGCGTTGAACCAGCGCGGCGAGATCCTCGAACGGCCGATCTTCCTCATCAACTTCCCGTCGGTCGGCGACCCGTCGCTGGCGCCCCCCGGCGAGCACGTGCTCAGCCTGGAAGTGCTCTTTACGCCGTGGTCGTTCCGCGGTGGCTGGGAAGGCTCGGCCGAGCCGGAACGCTGGCTCGATGTCGCCGGCGCGTTGTTCGAGGACGGTTTCCGCGAGTCGATCGCCGAGTGGCGGGCCAACACACCCGCGGTGTACGACCGCGACTACGGCATGCCGAAGGGCTATGCGACGTCGTTCCCGGGCGGGCCGTTGGCGGCGCTGCTCGGTCGCCAGCGCGAGCTCTCGCGCTACACCACACCGATCGCGGGGCTCTACCTGACCGGGGCGGCGACGTTCCCCGGCGCCGGCGTGTGGGGCGCCCCCGGCCGCAACGCGGCGACGACCATCCTCAAGCGGTCGTGAACGCCAACCGGCCCGCCCCGCAGGGCCGGCCGGCAGCGAGTGTTACATCTGGGGTCAGACCCCGGATGAAACGCTTCGGGTCAGAGACCGATCGTCTCGTCGATGAACTGGTTGGTGACGACGTCTTCGGGCACGAGGCCATCCTTGGGCGCCTGGCCGAGCGACTCGTACACCGGGATCGCCTTCTCGATCAGGTCGGCGACACGGTCCATGTCGAAGTTGCCGAGGATGTCGTCGGGCCCGTTGGAGAGCAGACCGTCGTTGATCATCGTCTCGACCGCATAGGCCGCGACGCCTTCGGTGTACACCCAGCCGTTGTCGAACGCCTCGACCGCTTCGATGATCATCGCGTTCGTGGCGTCGGGGGCGGCGAGGTAGTCGATCGACGACTGCTGGATCATCGGCACGAGCAGCTCGAGGCACGGCGACAGCTCGTCGAGCCGGTCGGCCTTGATCGCGATCGACTCGGCGTAGTTCTCCCAGCCGGCGTCGTTGATGTAGGCGTAGGCGATCGGCTTACCCCACTCGGCGACCTCGTTCTCGTACACGTACGGCTCGGCGGAACCGAAGCCCTGCTGCGCCGAGGCGCCCTGCTCGGCCACGAACACGGCCGGGGTGCCGTCGTACGACCCGTCGACCTGGTCGGGCGACAGGATGCCGCTCTGGGTGAAGTAGTCCATGTACGCCGCGCCGCCGAAGTAGCGCACCGTCACGCCCGCCTCACCGAGGTCGGCGATCGTCTCCACGTCCGGGTACGTCTCGGGGTCCCACATGATCATCTGCGGGTTCTTCTCCATGCCCGCCATGACGGCCAGCGTGGGGAACTCGGCCGAGTTCTGGATGCCCTCGTCGGTGTAGACGTAGCCGAGCGTGATCGCGTCGTCGGAGTACAGCTGCGACGTCACCGTCTGGAACCCGATCGCCGGGCCGCCCGAACGGATCTCGATCTGGACGCCGGTGTCGACGCCCTGCGACACGAGCGTGCCGCGCACGGCGACCGCCCCGGTGTCGATCTCGTAGTCGTCGCCGATCAGCTCGTAGATCCAGCCGTGCTCGGCCTCGGGGTTCCAGTCCGTCTGGATCACGACGGTGTCGGGGCACACCCCGGCGAGCACGCCCTCGGCCGGCCCGTCGCCCGGCTCACCGGCGGGCTCGGTGCCGGCGGGTTCGTCGGCCGGGGCCTCGGTGTCGGCGGGGGCTTCGGTGTCGGCGGGTTCGTCGGCCGGGGCGTCGGTGTCGGC
>JAEZFY010000078.1 GCA_023417265.1 Actinomycetes bacterium
GGTGCCCGAGCAGGCGTTCCTCAACGTCGGCGGCGTCGAGCAGGTGCTCGCCAAGGCCAAGCAGCTGCAGGAGTCCTGAGCCCTCATGGCCGAACCTCTCACCGTCGAGGTCGTCTCGCCTGAGGCGGTCCTGTACTCCGGGCAGGCGACGATGGTGATCACGCGCACGCTCGGCGGCGGCGAGATCGCCTTCCAAGCCGGCCACGCCCCGTTCCTCGGGGCGCTGATCGAGAACCATACGCGGGTGTTCCTCGTCGACGGCACGGTCGAGGACATCGCCGTCCACGGCGGGTTCGTCGAGGTCTCGACGAACAAGGTGTCGATCCTGTCCGACACCGCCGAGCTGGCCAGCCAGATCGACGTCGAACGGGCCCGCGCGGCGAAGGAACGCGCCGAAGCCCAACTCCGCCACGGCCACGACGCCGAAGCCCTGTCGGCACTGAGCCGCGCCAACGCACGCCTCACCACCACCGGCAAATTCTGACCGCGCGCTGAGCGGCGCCAGATCGCTCGATTGCTGCGTTGCGGATCGCCACTCGTTGCCCAAAGGCAACTTCGGGCTCCCGCGCCTTGCACTCGAACGATCTGATCGCCGCTCAGAAGGCTGAGTACTTCTGGGCGCGGACTGGTTCTGCGCTCGAGTTCGGGTCGTCGAGCCGGACCAAGAAGACCATGCGGTGTGTCTGGCAGGATCGGGAGCATGACGAGTCTTTCGATCGAGTCGCTGTTCTCCGTGCGCGGCAAGGTGGTGGTGGTCACCGGCGGGTCGCGCGGGATCGGAGAGATGATCGCGGCCGGGTTCCTCGCCAACGGGGCCCGGGTGATCATCAGCTCGCGCAAGCGTGAGCAGTGCGACGCCACCGCGGCACGCTTGTCGGACACCTACTCGGCCGAGTGCATCTCGATCCCGGCCAACCTCGCCGAGCTCGACGGGATCGATGCCCTGCGCGACGGCATCGCCGCGGTCGCCGATCGCGTCGACGTACTCGTCAACAATGCCGGGGCGTCGTGGGGTGCGCCGATCGAGGAGTTCCCCGAGGTCGGCTGGGACAAGGTGATGGACACCAACGTCAAGGCGGTGTTCTTCGTCACCCAGCGGCTGCTGCCGCTGCTCGAGGCGGCCGGCACACCCGACGACCCGGCCCGGGTGATCAACATCGGATCGGTCGACGGGATCAAGACCCCATCGTTCTCGACGTTCTCCTACGGCCCGTCGAAGGCCGCCGTGCACCACCTCACGCGCCAGCTCGGCGCGCAGCTGCTGCCGCGCAACATCATCGTCAACGCGATCGCTCCGGGGCCGTTCCCGACGTGGATGCTGTCCACCGGCGTCGGCACCGGGGGCGACGTCGAAGGCACCGACTGGGAGGCGATCGGGCGGGCCTCGGCGCGTGGCCGGATCGGCACGCCCGAGGACATCGCCGGGCTGGCGATCTACCTGTCGTCGCGGGCCGGTGCATTCACCGTCGGCGCGACGATCACCTGTGACGGCGGCATCGTCGCCGCCAGCTGAGCAGCGCGCTGACCATTGCACCGGCGGCGGCCCGAGCAGGGGCCGCTGGCCGCACGCTCACGTGTAGTCGATGACGCTGAACTCTTGCAGCTTGCGGACCTGGTGGCGGGCATCGACGAAGCGCACGGTGCCGCTGCGGCTGCGCATCACGAGGCTTTGCGTGCGGGCCCCGTGGTTGTCGAAGCGCACGCCGCGCAGGAGCTCGCCGTCGGTGAGGCCGGTGGCGGCGAAGAAGCAGTTGTCGCCCTGCACGAGGTCGTCCTGGGTGAGCACCCGGGCGGTGTCGTAGCCGGCTGCCGCCACGGCCTCGGCCTCCTCGGGTGACTGCGGCGACAGCGTCGCCTGCATCTCGCCACCCATCGACTTGAGGGCGGCCGCGGCGATCACCGCTTCGGGTGTACCGCCGACCCCGAACAGCACGTCGACGCCCGACTCGGGCCACGCCGAAGCGATCGCCCCGTAGACGTCGCCATCGGAGATCAGCCGGATCCGGGCACCCGACGCGCGCACCTCTTCGATCAGCGGCTGGTGGCGCGGCCGGTCGAGGATGATCGCCGTGAGGTCGCGCACGCTGGTCTGCTTGGCCTTGGCGATCCAGCGCAGGTTCTGGGTGGGGGAGGCGGTGATGTCGATCGCCCCCTTGGCGTCGGGGCCGACGGCGATCTTCTGCATGTAGAACGACGGGCCCGGATCGAACATCGAACCGCGTTCGGACACGGCGATCACCGAGAGTGCGTTGCTGGCACCCTTCGACGTCAGCGTCGTGCCGTCGATCGGGTCGACGGCGACGTCGACCATCGGCTCGGAGCCGTCGCCGACGATCTCGCCGTTGAACAGCATCGGGGCGTCGTCCTTCTCGCCCTCACCGATCACCACCAACCCGGTCATCTGGACGCTCGACAGCGAGAGCCGCATGGCGTCGACGGCGGCCCCGTCGGCGCCTTCCTTGTTGCCGCGCCCGACCCACCGGGCGGCAGCCAGGGCGGCCGATTCGGTGACCCGCACCAACTCCAGGGCGAGGTTGCGGTCGGGGCGCTGCAAGGCCTGACTGGGCATCACCCCAACGTAGTGCCGTCGCCGACCAGGCCCGAAACGGCGCGTGCGCCCGGAAACGTCGACGGCCGGCCCACCCGTGGGTGAGCCGGCCGGTCGACCATTGGTAGCGGCTGAGGATTGGTCGCCGTTGAGCAGCGTGCGGTCCGTCGCGGTTAGCGCGATGGACCGTGACGCCGTCTGGCACGGCGGTCGTGGCGGGCCTCGCGGCGCAACCGCGAGTTCCATGCCGCGCGTTGCAGATCGGCTTGCCGGTCGGCAGCCAGGCGGCGCAGCGCTTCGGTGTGGAGTGTTTCCATGATGGGTTGCCTTTCAGCGGTGGGAATTGAGCGGGTGGACGACGTGCGGCGATGCACGCCGTGATCCAAGGGAAGGGATGGGGGCAGCCAGACCACGCCGGGCGAACTCATCGCGACGGCGTCGGTCGGGGGTGATGCAGGCTCGCGGGCTCGCCGCGGAGCGTCGCGCGGCGGCGGGCGAGGGCCGTGGTTCCCGGGGTGTCAGGCCGGGCGGCCGGACGATGACGCGGTCAGCGCGTGCCGACGCCGAGCAGGAACGCAGCGCCGGCGAGGCCACGCACGGCGGTGCCGCGGGCGTCGGTGGGGATCATCTTGATCATCGGTTCCTCCTCTCCGTCGGTGGCCCAGGATGTCCTGGGTGGCGTCACGCCGCCCCTCGGTGGGCGGCGGGAAGCATCGTGGCAGACCGGCTCGGCTCGATGCAACGAGGTTTCGCGCGCAGCGAGCGGGCGACCCGGCGCCGGTAGTTTGGGTCGATGGGTTTCGTGCGCACCAGCGGCCAGGACGACGAGCACAAGGGCGGCACGGTGTCGCCCGGCGCGCCGCCCTACCCGGGAGACCCCGACACCGTCGAGTGGGCCGACCCCGAGCTCGTCAAGGTCCACTACGACGTCGCCGCCTGGGACTACGAGCAGCGCGCCGAGCTGATGGAGACGCTCGCCGAGCGCAACGTCCCGCATCGCTGGGAAGGCGACGAGCTGGTCGTCCCGGAAGCCGCCGAGGCGTACACGGACGCGCTGTTCGCCGAGCTCGAGGCCGAGCTCGGCCCGTTCCCGGTCGCCCTCGACCCTGACGAGGAGGCCGCCGAGTTCACGCTCGACGAGTGGGCCGACGCCGAGCTCGATGTGCTCCGCGCGGCGTTGCTCGACGCCGAGATTCCGCACCGCTGGAACGGGCGCACCGTCGCGGTCGCCGCCGACGCCGCCGACACCGTCGACGACCTCGTCGACGCGATCGAAGCTGGCGAGGTCGCCTCCGCCGACGGGGCCGGCGCACCCGACGGCGCGCTCCACGACCTGTACGCCTTCGCCGACCGGCTGGCCCGCGACCCGGACGACGCGGCGGCCCGCAGCGACCTCGCCGTGCTCGTACCGCAGCTCGACGTCGGGGCGCCGCCGTACGGGCTCGCCGTGCGGGCGTGGGCCACCATCGTCCAGCACGCCAACGCCCTCGCCGGCACGCTCGGCGACAGCGATGAGAATCGCGACGCGGCGGCGGTCACGGCAGCCGCCGGCGAGCTGCGCTCGGTCACCCGGCCCTACGTCTGAACAGCCGGCTGGGACACGGGGTGAACACTCGCGGGCCCGCCGTCCTGGCCGAGCTG
>JAEZFY010000082.1 GCA_023417265.1 Actinomycetes bacterium
GGCTCAGGCCGGCCCCCGGACTCGTGCCCCCCGTTCCGCTTCCACGCTGCCAGGAGAGCCCGTGGCCCGATTCATTCTCCGACGCCTGGTCTGGACGATCCCGTCCCTGATCATCGTCACGTTCCTCGTCTACGTCGCGATCCGGATCGGCACCAACCCCGCCGAGTCGTACAAGCGCGCCAACCCGCGCGCGAACGCCGCCAAGATCGAGGAGTACAAGCAACTCAACAACCTCACCGGCAACTACGTGCGCGGCTACTTGCAGTGGTCGGAGGGATTCCTCAAAGGTCTCTTCAACGGTGGCGCCGACTGGCAGCGCACGATCAAGGGGCGCCAGGAGGTGTGGCCGCTCCTCAAGGACGCGATGGCCAACACCGTGCGGCTCGGGCTGGCGGCCACCGTCGTCGGCATCTCGTGCGGGATCCTGCTCGGCATCTACGTGGCGATGCGCCCCGGCAGCCTGCGCGACACCGCCGTCAACACCGGTGCGTTCGTCGCCTTCAGCATCCCGCCGTACGTGTCGGCCGTGCTGCTGCAGCTGCTCCTCGCCGTGATGTGGAGCCGCTGGTTCGGCTCGTCGCTGCTGCCCACCTCGGGCATCTATCCGCCCGGCCACCAAGGGTTCGACCCGTGGCTGATGGCCAAGCACATGATCCTGCCGGTCACCGTCGTGGCGATCCAGATCATCGCCGTGTACGCCCGTTACATGCGCGCCTCGCTGCTCGAGGTCCTCAACAGTGACTACATGCGCACCGCCCGGGCGAAGGGCATCAGCGAGCGTCGCGTGCTCGTCAACCACGCCGTGCGGAACTCGTTGATCCCGGTCGTCACCGTCGCCGCGATCGACATCGGCGGCATCCTCGGCGGGCTCATCATCACCGAGCGGATCTTCTCCTATCCGGGGATGGGCGACTACTTCCTGACCGCCTTCGAGAACGGCGACTTCCCGCAGCTGATGCCGTTCATGGTGGTGGTCGTGTTCGCCGTGCTCATGTTCAACCTCGTCGCCGACGTCTCGTACGCCTGGCTCGACCCGCGCATTCGTCTGGGGTGATGTGATGGCTGAGATCACCACAACCAAGGTTCCGCCGATCACACCCGCCGAGATCGAAGCCGCTGGCACCGATTCGTTGGCGGCCGCCGGGCTCGCCAGCAAGTCGCTGTCTCCCCGGCAGATGGCGGTGCGCCGGTACTTCAACCACAAGGGCGCGTTCGTCGCCACGATCGTGCTCGGCATCATGGTGCTGTTCGTGCTGCTCGCCCCGATCACCGCCCGCTACGGCGTCAACGAAGCGATCTTCAAGGCCGAGGTGGGGCGCCCGAACACGAACCTGCCGCCGTCGTCGAAGGCCTGGTTCGGAACCGACGACATCGGCCGCGACATCTACTCGCGCCTGATCTACGGCATCCGCGTGTCGCTCTTGGTGGGTGTCGCGGCGGCGTTCTTCGCGACCTTGATCGGCGTCACCGTGGGCTCGTTCGCCGGCCTGCGCGGCGGGCGCTTCGACGACCTGTTGATGCGGGTCACCGACGTGTTCCTCGCCTTCCCGTTCCTCGTTGCCCTGCTCGTGGTGCGCAACCTGCTCGGCGAACTCGGTTGGGTCACGAGCGTGTTCGGCGACCGCACCTCGTTGCGCTTCATCATCATGCTGTTCACGCTGTTCGGCTGGATGGCGGTGGCGCGCATCGTGCGCGGCAGCGTGCTCGCCCTCAAAGAACGCGAGTTCATCGAGGCCGCGCGCGCGCTCGGCGCCTCGAACTGGCACATCGTCACGCGGCACCTCCTGCCGAACTCGATCGGGCCCGTGATGGTGGCGCTGACGAGCACGGTCGTGGCGGCGATCATCGGCGAGTCGACGTTGTCGTTCTTCGGGTTCGGTTTCCAGGCCGGGGCCGGCGACACGTCGCTCGGCCTGCTCGTCGCCGACGCCAAGGGCGGCGTGCTCTCCGGGTGGTGGTGGAAGGTCGTCTTCCCGTGCGCGGCGTTGAGCCTGATCGCCCTGTGTGTGAACTTCATCGGTGACGGCCTACGCGACGCCACCGACCCCAAGCTGGTGCAGGACTAGGACGGTATGACCGACACCATCGACCAGCCGGTTCTGTCGCTGCGCGACTTCCGGGTTTCGTTCCCCACCATCAACGGCACGGTCCAGGCCGTGCGCGGTGTCGATCTCGACGTCAACCGCGGCGAGATGGTCGGCGTCGTCGGCGAGTCCGGTTCGGGCAAGTCGGTGACGTTCCTCGGCGTGATGGGGCTCCTGCCGCGCACCGCGGTGATCGAGGGCTCGGCCAAGATCGACGGCGAGGAGATCGTCGGGCGCTCCTCCAAGCAGATGCGCTCGATCCGTGGCAAGCGGATCGCGATGATCTTCCAGGACCCGTTGTCGGCGCTCAATCCGGTGCACAAGATCGGCAAGCAGATCGTCGAGATGCTCGACGCCCACCAGGATCTGTCCCGCCATGCGGCGCGCGAGCGGGCGATCGAGTTGCTCGACCTGGTCGGCATCCCGCAGCCCGAGCATCGGGCCGACCAGTATCCGCACGAGTTCTCCGGTGGCATGCGTCAGCGCGTGATGATCGCGATGGCGATCGCCAACGATCCCGACGTGCTGATCGCCGACGAGCCGACGACGGCCCTCGACGTCACCGTGCAGGCGCAGATCCTCGAGGTGATGCAGCGCATCCAACGCGAGCTGCACACGGCGATCGTGTTGATCACGCACGACCTCGGCGTCGTCGCCCGGGTGGTGGACCGCGTGCAGGTGATGTACGCCGGGCGGCCGATCGAGCGGGCCAGCGTGGGCGACCTGTTCAAGCACTCGACGCACCCGTACACACGCGGGCTGATGGCATCGCTGCCGTCGCTCGACACGCACCGGCTGGTGCCGATCCCCGGTGCCCCGCCGAACATGATCGACCCGCCCCCGGGCTGCCCGTTCGCGCCGCGCTGCGTGCACCGCCGCGAGCAGTGCGAGGCGGTGCTCCCGGAGTTGCGCCCGCTCGGGCCCGGGGAAACGGCGTGCATCCGCGCCGAGGAGCTGGTGGGGGTGTTCGGATGACCGACGTCACGGTGGCACCCGGGCGGGCGACCCCCGGGGAGGGCGAGCCCCTGCTCGTCGTCGAGGGCCTCTACAAGCACTTCCACGTCGGCGGGGCCGGGATCTTGGGGCGCAACCGGGCGATCGTCCACGCCGTGTCCGGCGTGTCGTTCAGCGTCGGATCGAGCGAGACGCTCGGGCTGGTGGGCGAGTCCGGCTCGGGCAAGACCACCGCCGGCCGGTGCATCCTGCGCCTGCTCGAGCCGACCGGCGGGTCGATCCGGTTCGAGGGCCGCGAGTTGACCACGATGGACCGCGGCGCCCTGCGCGGCATGCGCCGCGAGATGCAGATCGTGTTCCAGGACCCGTACGCGTCGCTCGACCCCAAACGCACCGTCGGCGCCGCGATCGAGGAGCCGTTGCGGCTGCAGAAGGTGCCCGGCGAGCATGCGGCCCGCGTCGCCGAACTGCTCGACCTGGTCGGCCTCGCGCCCGATCACGCCCGGCGCTTCCCGCACGAGTTCTCCGGCGGGCAACGCCAACGGATCGGCATCGCCCGGGCGCTCGCCCTCAACCCGAAGTTCATCGTGCTCGACGAGCCGGTGTCGGCGCTCGACGTGTCGATCCAGGCCGGTGTCATCAACCTGCTCGAAGATCTCCAGGAGCAGCTCGGGTTGAGCTACCTGTTCATCGCCCACGACCTCTCCGTGGTGCGTCACATCTCCGACAAGATCGCCGTGATGTACCTCGGCAAGATCGTCGAGATCGGTCCTGCCGAGGAGGTGTACACCAGGGCCGCGCACCCCTACACGCAAGCGCTGCTGTCGGCCGTGCCGGAGCCCGACCCGGAGTTCGAGCGGGCCCGCCAGCGGATCGTGCTCACCGGCGAGGTGCCGTCGCCGATCAACCCGCCCTCGGGGTGCCGGTTCCGAACCCGCTGCCCGAAGGCTCAGGACGTGTGTGCCGTGGACGAGCCCGAGTTGATCGACCGTGGCAACGGGCACCCGGTGGCTTGCCACTTCGCCGATCCCGCACCGGTCACCGAGTGGATCGACGCCAGCTTCACGCGCCCGTCCACCAACTGATCGCTGCTGTCGCCCGTTAGGCTGGTGGATCGTGCGTGACGTCGTGATGTATGTGGTGTTGGTGATCAACGTCGCCTCGCTGGTGGCGATGGTCGGTGGCGTGCTGCTGCACAGCGGCCGCGGCGGCGGCCTCTCCGACATGTTCGGTGGCGGCGGCGCGGCGGCGCTCGGCTCGTCGGCGGCAGAGCGCAACCTCACCCGGATCACCACCGTGCTGGCCCTGATCTGGATTATCACGGTGCTCGCCCTGGGCTTCTTGTTGGTGAGGAACTGACAACCCCCGCTAACCTGGGTCGCCCAACAACACACCACGTCGAAGTGGCGGAATGGCAGACGCGCTAGCTTGAGGTGCTAGTGCCCGATTAGGGCGTGGGGGTTCAAGTCCCCCCTTCGACACCAGCCTGGCCAGGACGAAAGTCCTGGTCAGTTGCGTTTTTCCGGCTGTATTCGACCCTCGATCGATGGCAGGGCTGGGAGACCGGGAATCTGTGTGCATTCGTCCCTTCAGAGTTCTCTGGCTACGGTCGAGTGGCGATGGGGGGTCGCCAAGGGACACGGATGAGCGCGCGCGCATCGGCCGCGCCGGGCCTGCGGGTCGTACCACCCGCCCGGAACGGCCCGTTCCCGCCGACCCTGCCCGACAGCATCGCTCTGGTCGGACGCGACGGCGACGTCGAACGGGTACGTGCCGCGATCGACGCAGAAACGCGGCTCGTGTCGATCGTCGGTCCTGGTGGCGTTGGCAAGACCCGGCTGGCCGCCGAAGTCGGCCACCAGGTCTGGTCGGGGGCGGGCGGTTCGGTGCTGTTCGTTTCGCTGACGTTCGTGACGGAGGCCGACCGCGTGCCCGAGGCGATCGCCGCGGCGGCCGGCTGGGAGCTCGCCGACGGCGCCCCGGCGGTCAGCCAGCTCGCCCGCCGGCTCGACGGGGCGGCAACGCTGATCGTGCTCGACAACTGCGAGCAGATCGATGCCCTCGGCGAACTCGTCGCCGAGCTCGTCGACGCCTGGCCGACGACGTCCCTGCTAGCGACGTCGCGCCGGACGCTCGGCCTCGCGCGTGAGCAGGTCGTGGCGCTCGAACCATTGCCGTTACCGCGGCCCGACGACCCGTGGCGCGAGATCGCCGCCAACCCGGCGGTCACCGCTCTCGTCGGCATGGTCGCCCGGCGCACTCCCAACTACACGGTCACTCGCCAGAACGCGTCGGCGCTGGCTGAGCTGTGCGTGCGCCTCGACGGACTGCCCCTGGCGATCGAGTTGGCGGCCGCCCGGTTGCACCTGTTCAGCCCAACCGAACTGCTGGACGTGCTCGATCGGCGCTTCGACGTGCTCCACGTCGAAG
>JAEZFY010000092.1 GCA_023417265.1 Actinomycetes bacterium
AGCTACTCGACCTCATATGCAAACGCCGCCTTGCGGCGGCGCTGCAAGCGGTCCCGACGGGACTTGAACCCGCGACCTCCGGCTTGACAGGCCGGCGTGAACTCCAGACTTCACCACGGGACCTGGAATGTATGTATGGCACCCCCAACGGGATTCGAACCCGTGCCGCCGCCTTGAAAGGGCGGTGTCCTAGGCCACTAGACGATGGGGGCTCGCACCTCGTCTCCGTTGAGAGCGTCGAAAACCTATCAGCCAACCGGGCCGGTTCCCAACGGGCCGGACGGCAATGCTTTTGCCATCATCGCCACGAGGTACCCGTGGCGGCTCTCGTGCTGGCCGACTTCGACGAACCCCATCGCGGTGTGGAACGCCAACGATCGCTCGTTGGCTGGGCGCAGGTTGACCTCGAGTGTCCAGTCCGTGGCGGTCGGGCGCACGGTCGCGGCAGTTGCGGCGACATGGTCGTAGAGCGCCCGGCCGATGCCCCGGCGCTGGTGCTCGGGCGGGATTGCGACCCGGTCGAGGTACACGAAGTCGGTGTACCGCTGGCAGAACCAGGCGTAGTTGTCGGACCCGTAGTCGGCGTCCGGGCCGAGCACCATCGCGAAGCCGAGCACGCTGCCGTCGCCGGCAACGGCAACCGGGGCGATGATCGACTGCTCGGCGATCGCCGCCAGGGCGTCGCGAGTCTCTGATCCGACACGCGGCACCTCGGCCTGGTTGATCGCGTGCACGGCGTCGAGGTCGGCCGGGGTGTAGGCACGGATCGTCACGCTCACCCCGGCGACGGTAGCGGGGCGGCAAACCCGGCCGATCGGCGTGACACCCCGTCGGTAGCGTTGCTGCTCGCATGTCCATGCCCGGCGACCCACTCATCGAGGCCTCAGCGCTCGTCAAGCAGTTCGGCGACTTCGTGGCCGTGCGCGGCATCGACGTCGAGGTGCAGCGCGGCGAGTCGTTCGGGTTCCTCGGCCCGAACGGTGCCGGTAAGTCGTCGACGATGCGGATGATCGGCTGCGTGTCGCCGCCCACCAGCGGCGACCTGCGGATCTTCGGTCTCGACGCGCGCACCGAGGGCAAACGGATCCGCGCCCGGATGGGCGTCGTCCCCCAGCAGGACCAGCTCGACGAGATGCTCAGCGTCGCCGACAACCTGATCATGTACGGCCGCTACTTCGACCTCTCGCGCGCCGAGGCGCGGCAGCGCACGAAGGAGCTGCTCGAGTTCGTCCAGCTCACCGACCGGGCCGGCTCCAAGATCGAACCGCTGTCGGGTGGCATGAAGCGCCGCGTCACGATCGCCCGCTCGCTGATCAACGAGCCCGACCTGCTGCTCCTCGACGAACCCACCACCGGGCTCGACCCGCAAGCCCGGCACGTCCTGTGGGACCGCCTCTACCGCCTCAAGCAGCGCGGCGTCACGCTCGTGCTCACCACCCACTACATGGACGAAGCCGAGCAGCTGTGCGACCGCCTCGTCGTGATGGACCAAGGCCAGATCGTCGCCCTCGGATCGCCGCTCGGGCTCATCCGCGAGTACTCGTCCCGCGAGGTGCTCGAACTGCGCTACCCGGCGGGCACGAACGAGTCGAAAGCACCCGAGCTGGCCGGCATCGGCGAGCGCCAGGAAGTGCTCCCCGACCGGGTGTTGATCTACGCCGACGACGGCGAGGACGCGCTCTCCGAGGTGCACCGGCGCGGCATCCCGCCCGAGTCGGCGCTCGTCCGGCGGAGCTCGCTCGAAGACGTGTTCCTTCGGCTCACCGGGCGATCGCTGGTCGACTGATGGGCGTCCAGGCGTGAGCACTCCGGCCGCGGTGCGGGTCTGGGAGGGCTACTTCACCTACTACCGCGTGCACTGGAAATCGAACGTGTTCGGCGCGTTCGTGCAGCCGTTCTTGTACCTGCTCGGCATGGGTGTCGGGGTCGGCTCCCTGGTGGACGAGCGCGGCGGCAACGACGCCGCCGGTGCGCTCGGTGGGCTGAGCTACTACGAGTTCCTGGCGCCGGCGCTGCTCGCCACCACCGGCATGATGCTCGGCGCCGGCGAAGCGTTGTGGCCGACGATGGGCGGGTTCAAGTGGCAGCGCTTCTTCCACGCCCAGGCCCAAACCCCGCTGTCGACGGGCCAGATCGTCGGTGGGCTGACGCTCTGGCAAGCCACCCGCACGGGAATCGGCGTGGCCGGCGTGGCGGCCGTGCTGGCGCTGTTTCCTGGCACCCGGCACTGGGGTCTCCTGGCCGCGGTGCCGTTCGGTGTGCTTACCGCGCTGGCGTTCGCCTGCCCGCTGATCGCGAGGGCCGCCACGCGCGAGAGCGAGCGCTCGGTCCCCAACATCATGCGCTTCGTCATCACGCCGCTGTTCCTGTTCGGTGGCGCGTTCTACCCCATCAGCGAACTGCCCGGGTGGCTCCAACCGGTCGCCAAGGTCACCCCGCTGTGGCACGGCGTCGAGCTGTGCCGCGGAGCCGTGCACGGCACGCTCGGCGTGCTCGACACCATCGTCCACGTCACCGTGCTGGGCGCCGTGGCCGCGGTCGGCCTCGCCTTCAGTCAGGTGGCGTTCCACCGGAGACTGTCGAAATGACCGCGGCCGTCGTTCCCGCCCCGCGGGCCCGCCTCGCAGCACGCGTCTTGCCGGTCGAGTTGATCAACGCCCGTCGGCCACAGCGCCTGCTCGAACGGCATTTCATGATCGTCCGCTCCGGTGAGTGGATGATCCTGCTGTCCGGGTTCTTCGAGCCGCTCTTCTATCTGTTGTCGGTGCAGGTCGGGTTCGGCGCGCTGATCGGCGACGTGGTCGACGGCGGCCGCACCGTGCCGTACGCCGAGTTCGTCGCCCCGGCCCTGATGGCGTCGTCAGCGATGAACGGGGCCGTCTACGAATCGACGATGAACATCTTCTTCAAGCTCAAGTACGAGAAGACCTACGACGCGATCCTCAACACCCCGCTCACGGCACCCGACGTGGCGCTCGGCGAGATCGGCTACGCGGCGTTCCGGGGGTCGCTGTACTCGGGCGTGTTCCTCGCCACGATGGCGGCGCTCGGTATGACGTCGTCGTGGTGGTCGCTGGCGACGGTGCCGATCGCGGTGCTCGTGGCGCTCGCGTTCTCGGCGGTCGGCATGGCGATCACCACGTTCATGCGTTCCTGGGAGGACTTCGAGTACGTCACGACGGTCACCCTGCCGCTGTTCCTGTTCTCGGCGACGTTCTACCCGGCCGCCAACTACGGCGACTGGCAGTGGGCGCTCCAGCTCAGCCCCCTGTACCACGGTGTGGCGTTGATCCGTGGCGCCAGCTACGGCGTGTGGGAATGGGCGTACCTCGGACATCTCGCGTTCCTGCTGGCGATGTTCGCGGTCGGTGTCGTCGTCGCCGCCCGGCGGATCACAACGCTGATCCTCAAGTAGCGCAGATCCTGACGGCGCGGGGTGCAGCCACCCCACCACGGAATACGGTGGGGTTGGAGGAGGCGTGATGTTCGAACGACGGAGCTCAGCCAAGCAGACGATGGTGACCCAAGCCGAGGCGCTGCCCGGGCGCGCCGAGCCGATGCCCGTCGATCCCGGCCCGCATCCGGTGCTCGGCAACCCGATCGTCGGCCCGTTCCCGGACGGGCTGGAAACGATTTACGTGGCGATGGGCTGCTTCTGGGGCGCCGAACGGATCTTCTGGCAACAGCCCGGTGTGTACGCCACGGCGGTCGGCTACATGGGCGGCTGGACCCGCAACCCGACGTATCCCGAGACGTGCACGGCGAAAACCGGCCATACCGAAACCGTGATGGTCGTGTTCGACCCGGCGCAGGTGACGGTCACCGAACTGATGCAACTGTTCTGGGAGAACCACGACCCGACCACCGCCAACCGGCAAGGCAACGACATCGGCACGCAGTACCGCTCGGCGGTGTTCACCACCACCCCCGAGCAGCTCGACGCCGTCGCAGCCAGCCGGGAGCGCTACCAGCGGGCGCTCGACGCCGGCGGGTTCGGGGCGATCACCACCCAGATCGCACCAGCCGAGCAAGCCGGTGACGGCGTCTTCTACTACGCCGAAGACGAGCACCAGGCGTACCTCCACAAGCACCCCGGCGGGTACTGCAACCACGGGTTCTGCCAGGTCGCCTTCGCCTGAGGGCCGGCGCAGGGGCGCCCGCGGCCTGCGGTACAGTACGGCCGCGCGCCCGTCCCGGGCGGCAGTTCAGACGAAGCTCCCCAAGGAGGCACTCGTGGCCGGAATCCTCGACAAGCTCAAGGGCATGTTCGGCAAGAAGCCCGGCGCCACCGGCTCGGCGAACTCGGGCGGCGCCACGATGGACACCGTCAAAGAGAAGGCCGGCGAGGTCAAGGACAAGGTCGACGAGATCGTCGACAAGGTCGCCGAGAAGGTGCCCGAACCGGTGAAGAACGCCTACGAGAAGGTCAGCGACAAGATCGAGGGCATTCTCCCCGGCAAGGACGCCCCCGGCGACGCCGCGGACACGGTCGCCGACGCCGCCGGAGACGCCGCCGACACGGTGTCCGACGCAGCCGGCGACGCGGCCGACACCGTCGAG
>JAEZFY010000087.1 GCA_023417265.1 Actinomycetes bacterium
CGCTCGGCCTCACGCCGATGCGCCGCACGGCGCTCACGTTCCGGTACGACGGCAGCGTCGACCACCGCGACTGGCCGCTCGTGTTCAGCGCCGCCGAAACCTGGTACATCAAGCCCGAGCCGGGCCAGTTCATGGCCTCGCTCGCCGAGGAGACCCCGGTCGAGCCGCACGACGCGCAGCCCGAAGAGGAGGACCTTGCGCTGTGCCTCGACCGGGTCCGCGAGGAGACCACGTTGGCCCCGCGCTCGCTGACGTCGAGCTGGGCCGGGCTGCGCACGTTCGCGCCCGACCGCGGGTTCGTGCTCGGGCCCGACCCCACCGAGCCGGGCTTCGTGTGGTGCGCCGGGCAAGGCGGGTTCGGCATCCAAGCCGCCCCGGCGATCTCCGCCACGGTGGCATCGCTGGTGCGCTCGGGCACGCTGCCCGACTCGGTCGTCGCCCACGGCGGCACGCTCGCTGCCGTGTCGGCGGGCCGCTTCGATGCGGTCGCGAACGTCGCTCGTTGAGCCAACGGACGGGCACACCGGCGAAGTTCCTCTGAGGAACTTTCGCGTCGACATGGCAGAATGGGGCGCCCCTTCGGGGGTGCATGGTGGTCGTAGCTCAGGTGGTTAGAGCGCCAGGTTGTGGCCCTGGAGGCCGGGGGTTCAAGTCCCCTCGATCACCCCAAAGCGGTTGGAGCGGTGTGCTGGCGGGTTCCGCCCGTACACTGCTCCAGCCGTTCAGCCGCCTCTAGCTCAATGGCAGAGCAGTGGACTCTTAATCCATTGGTTCTGGGTTCGAATCCCAGGGGGCGGACTCCAAGAAATACCGATCTACCTGGTGCTTCTTGATTCCGACAGGCGGAGCCGGAGAGCCTCTGAAGGCGCCAAGGTCGCTACAGGGTCGCTACAGGGTTTTCGACCGGGTCGCTACAAGGGGTCGCCGGTGCCGAGTGCGATATCCAGTCCCGATGCGATCGTCGTTCGAGGGCTGGTTGTTGGTCGGCGGTATGACACAGAAGGCGGCGCGGGACTACGTGTCCCGCCTTGACCGTGTGGCTCAGGCGTACGGCGACGTCGACGCCCACTTCGCCAGGGATCGGTGCTCGTCGCTGCTGAGCGACCTGGCGTACTCGAACCGCCGCTAAGGACAGCGGCGCCCCGAACCGGTCACGCATCAAGATCGACGGCGACGTCCACAAGGGGCTCGCGTCGCTGCGCACGGCCGTCAGGAAGTACGTCGAGTTCCTCGCCGCGTAGTCACGCGGCGGGTTCGGGTGGCGGGGTTGGTTCGGGTGCGCGTACTGCCGGCGTGGGTTCGAGGCCTGTCCGCGCTGCGCCGCCTTTGCCGGTCCATTGGTCGATGAGTGTGAGGCCGCGGTCGGAGCGGTTGGTGCTGGTTTCTGAGGGGTGGCCTTGGCGGCGGAGGCGTTCTTCGACGAGGTTGATCACATTGGATGGCATGTTGCTGGTTGTGGCGAGGTGCATTGCTCCGGCGGGGTGTTTGCCTGCTGAGACGAGTAGGTCGACGACGAGTTCGTCGGCGATTTCCTTGGCTCGGCGCGGGGTGGTGAGGGCTTCGTTGACGTCGTCGGGGTGGTAGAGCGGGCCGTAGTTGCCGGTTGCGTCGGTGACGTTGACCGACATGCGTGGCGGATCGTCCGGTCATCGATGTCTTCGGCGCGCAGCACGGCAACGCACGCGCCGGCCGAGGCGCCGCTTTCGGCGAGCACGATCGCTTGGCCGCCGGGTCTGCCGACCACTGAGCGGATCCTCGCGTCGCCGTGGTCGCAGCCGGGGATCGCGGCCGCGAGTCGTATCCAGTCGATGTCGCCGGCCGCGAGGTGTTCGTAGATCACTTCGTCCGCGGTGCCGGGAACGGCTCGGCGTTCGGGGCGGGCGGGTGCCGTTGTCCGTTCGTGTGCAGCGGACACGGCTTGGGCGATCGGGTTCGGTCGCAGGTCGACGCCGAGTTCGGACTCGATGCCGCTGATGATCTTGCGGGCCGTGGTCAGCACGGCCTGGGCGGTGTCCTGGATCCGTTCGGGGTCGCCGGCCGCCCACGAGGCGACGTACGGGATCGAGTATTCGGCGGAGTCGACGCCGAGCAGGTCGCACACGACGAATGCCACCGACTCGGCTTCGACCTCGACGCGTTCGTGGAGCTTGCCGCCGGTCTCGCCGAGTGTGGGGTCGTACATCAGTACGTGGGCGACTTCGTGGATCTGTGTCTTGAGCGCTTGTTGGGGTGGCAGGTCGTCGCGCACGATCACCGCCCGCTCGACGAACTTGGTGATCCCCTTGGCCTCCGGCACACTGTCGATCGGGCCACGCGTGAGCGTGAACCCCGCCGCGTAGATCTGACTCGCCACTGCGTCCCACAACTCCGGTGGCGGGTCCTGGCCATCGAGCAAGGTCGGCTGCGCCGGAAGATCGGGCGGCGACACCAACTGTGCCTGGCAGAAGACGGGCACGAGCTTGTAGCCGACGATCGCCGGTGCGGTCGGCAGTCCGGTGTCGGGGTCGACCTCCTGGTTGCGTGCCCGGATCGGAGCGAACACACGAAGCGCGGTCTCGCCTTTGCGGATACGGCACGGTTGGCCATCCTCGGCAGTGATCTGCTTCCACGTCGGGAACGACGCCACCAACCCGTCGGCACCCTGCACGGCGAGCAGCATCTGGTTGTTCGGCGAGTACCGGTGGAACGAACCCGCCATCTTCAGCATGTTCTGCCAGTCCTCGCTCGACGTGAGCGTTGTGACCCCCTCACGCAAGGTTGCGTGAGCAGCGAACAGCCGCTCCTCGTGGGTTCCATGAGCCATGTCCATGGCTCGACCGTGAACGCGGGACATCCCTCATCACCGCCCACACAGCCACCCACGTCAGTTCCCGTTGGGCTGCCTGATCCGGGGAGGTTCGGGGCCGCTCTCCTCCCAGTACTTTCGGGCTTTGAGGTGGGCGGGAGGCAGGGTGCCGTGGATGAGTACGGCTTCGCCGGGGCGGACTTGACGCAGGAGGTGGAACGGGGTGAGGGCCTCACGGTGGGTGGACTCCGACACGCTCCGGCGTGAGCCACCGCCGAGGTCGAACGAGGTCGACCGGCGTGTCACGTCCGCCGAGCAGGCGGCTCACGTAGTCGAGGGTGGCCGCGTCAGAAGCGCCGGAGAACACGACCTTGGTGAGGTGGTTCGTGAGCACGCCGTCGGAGCGCTTCCCGTAGGCCGCGTCGAGTTGCGCCTTGGACTGCCAGATCGTGACCAGCAAGATTCCGATACCTGCGCAAGTGGCTGCCACACTCGGGTTTCGCTGATGCCGTCGCGATGCTCGGGGTCGCGTCGATCAGGTCCCGCTTGACCGACACGACCATGGCGGGGCCGTCCCAATCGAGCAGACCGGCGATCACGTTGA
The DNA here is from genome assembly GCA_023417265.1 of Actinomycetes bacterium. Lineage (GTDB taxonomy): Bacteria > Actinomycetota > Acidimicrobiia > Acidimicrobiales > Ilumatobacteraceae > Ilumatobacter. The sequence continues at coordinate 3,390 of JAEZFY010000087.1, forward strand.
CCGTCTTGCCGGACCGTGGGGGCCCGATCACCGCCACCGAGCCCCGGTCGCCCTGGCGCGTCGACACGCGCCGATTCGCCGCCTCGGCTGCCTTGCGGTCCTCCGTGGCGACCAGCCGCCCGTGCACCCGGCCGAGCACGAACCGCCCCGTCGGGACCGGCTGGTCGACAACCAGCGGCGCGAGGTCGTGGCGGCTGGCGAAGTGCGCCCGTGTCTCGACACCGAGCCGGACGCGCCCACGGTCACGCGTGACTCGCCAAATGCGCAGCAACAACATGGACACGGAAGCAAGGCACACGACGACGGCTGCTGTGCACAGCCAGTAGACGAACGGACCCGGCAGCGCCGCTCGGTCGAGTTCGGATCGCCACGCCACCCGCGGGTCGCCGATGTGCTGAGGAAGACGGAACGCCGCACGGAGGGCATCGGACAGACCCCCCGCTCAGCCGCCCGCCTGCGACCAGCGCGGCCAGGGCAGCTCCGAGCCACACGACCGCGCCCGAGGCGGCGACGAAGCCAGCGAGTACCAGCAACGCACTCTCCCCGGCTGACAGGTGAGTCGGGTGGTCGTTCATCGGCGTTTCCCCAGGTCAGGCACGAACGTGGGCGGCAACGTGGGCGGCGACGTGGGTGGTGACTTGGGACGTCCCCCGTTCACGGTGGCCGGATGAACGAACACTTCATCCCCAACCGCCGGATCCCGAACCCCGGCCCGCACATCGCCACGCCGGCCACGACCCACCTCCTCGGCGAACTCGACGAGTTGGCACGCCGACAGTCCGAGGTCACAGCGCTCGTCGTCGCCATCCGGAACGGTGACAACGCACACCTCCTCGAAGTTGTCCACCGGGCGCAACTGGGCGTCAACGACGCGGCGCTGATCGCACTCGGCACCGCCGAGCATCTCGGTAACCGCCTGGCCGCTCGCGCGCGGCGACGCCACGCCCGCCAGTCCGAGCGCAAGTGGGCGAACGAACTGCCGACCAGCGGCGTCGACTTCCCCGAATGCAGCGTCGAGATCGACGACCACGTCTTCGCCCGAATCGAACTCGCCACGCTCGCCCGCGCAGCCACCGCCGGCATCATCCAGCCCCGTCAATGGGACGGAATCCGCGCCCTCGCACGGGCCGAGTTCGGCGTCCAGAAGCTCAAGGCGACAGAGCGCAAGCGACTCGAACGAGCGCGGCGAGCCCTCGCGGAGCACCCCGATCTGCGGTTCGTGGCATAGTCCCACGCCCTCCCATGACCGCCGAACTGACTCACCTGTGACGCGCCGGTTCAACATCGGGCGGCGGCGACTCGGCAAGCCCTCCGTCTTGCAGCCACCGCGGCCACGGTGCTCGGCCCCGACGCGACGGGGGCGCTCGCGATGCTGTCTGGTCGAGAGCTCCGACGAACAAAGGGTGGACGCAGGGCAAGGTCAGCTGGGCCCCGCGTCAAGTCGACGACACGGCAGGGCCGCACGTGCCACTGTGGCGCTGGCGGCCGACTGCGCGAGCGACGACAGCACCACCGGCCGGGTAAATACGCTCGCCGGCACCGCCGAGGCAACCAGCGCCGCGCCAGCCCACTACCGCGGCCCCGCTGACAGCGCAACTGTGTCGCGCCCCACATCCAGCGCACCGACGCACACGGCGGGGACGTGAGCGTCAGATCGCGCGGCGTCGACACGACGGGTCGGGATCCCGACGCCGTTCCTTGTCGAAAGCGCGGAGGTGGGCACGCACGCCGCATGATCCGCGGCCGCAGATTTTCGTGTGCTGTAATCGGCGGGCTCGGCCGGACACACCAGGGCACCGGCATCCAGCCGTCCTAGTCGGGTGCACGACTGGCGCCACCGACAGAACTCTCAACGACGACCGCACATTCATGCGGGAGGAACCGATGAAGATCAACGGTCGACTAGGCGGCAAGCTCGCACTAGTCCTAGCGTTCACCCCGCTCGTCGGAATCGGGCCGCCCTTACCTGCGTTCGCGGCGACCGACGTCGTCGACGGTGTTTGCCACTCGAACGAGATCTGCCATTTCGAGGACAACAGCTACGGGGGCCGCGTCGCAGACTGGAATGCCTGCGAGCCGAATTGGTCGTGCGGGATCGCGAACTTCACCGAGTGGGAGTACTACGGCACGTCGACGAACGTCAACGACCGGGTCAACTCGTTGAAGAACCGGCTCACGGCGACGGGCAGCTCGACATGGGCGATGGTTGCCCAGCACTCGTTCGGTGGAGGGACGCTTGTGTGCTACCCGAAGGGGGCCGCGTACGTGTCGACCGGAGCTATCACCAATGAGGACTCCTCGATGTGGGTGTCCTACAACTACTGCTGAGTGGAGCACACGATGAAGCAGAACATCTTCCGTTCGATCACCGTCCGAGCCGGTCTTGTGGCCGTCACCGCCGGCGTACTCGCCGTTGCGGCTTTCGCCAACAGCTCCCGCACGTCAGCTGAACGGCCCGCCCCGCAACTAGAGGTTCGCGGCACGACGGTGGACGCGGACGAGTTTTCGCTCGGTGCTCTGCACGACCGCGCAACACTGGACGCGATCGAGGAAGCGCGCGTCAACGTGTTCGACACGTGCATGGCAGAACGCGGCTTCGAGCATTCGCCCACAGCTGACCCCGACGCCGGCGAGGACGCGTACACGCTCGCCTTCGAAGCGGCTGCGTACGGCCCCGATGCATGGGAGCTCGGTCCGCCCACCGTGAAGCTGCCCGAGGGGACGACCACGAGCGACGGTGTCGTCTGGCAGCCAGGCAGCTGCGCCTTCGAGCAGGACGCGCAGTTCGCGACAGACCCGCACATGCGTGAAGCGCTCCGGTACCGGATCATGATGCTTGAGATCGAAGCGAACCAGGCGACCGTTGACGACTCCCGATTTGCGCCGCTGCTCAAGGCGTGGACCGAGTGCAACGGCAATGGTGACGCCACAGCTCTGCTCGAGGCGCTCGATCCTGCCGATGACCGCCCCGGCCGGATCCGCCCGGGCCGGCTTGCCGGGTCGCCGGAACGCACATGCGTCACCGCCGAGACGCGCTCAGCACTGGCCGAGATCCGCGGCCGACACCACGCGTGGGCAGCCGAGGACAACCACGAAGTCATCGAGGCATGGGTAGACATGATCGACCGTCAGGCCGTCGCGGTCAGAGGCGGCCGATAGGTGCGAGAACAACTCGAGCACAGCGCAAGCGACCGCGAGCTTGCCAGCGCGCCCACGTCCGATCGCCGCTGGCGATGCCCCGGTGCCCGCTCAAGCATGGATTAGAAGCGCGCTTGGTTCATCCGGCCACGAACAAGGAGTGTCGACACGATGGGTCGCCGATGGCAGAAGACATTCGCTGCAATAGCGCTCCCGTTGGGTGTGCTCATTCACGCAACAACAACCCATGCGGCCTGCCCGTACATGGCCCACAATGTGACCACGCTGATCAGCATCAACGGCGTACCATCCTACGGCAAGCACCTCAACTATGGTGTCGGGGTCTCCCAAGGCTACAAAGCTCACACGTTAGGCGACGCGTACAAGACCGAGGTCGTCACGTGCAGCGGGCTGAACTGCCCCACTGACGGTTCGGCATGGGTGTATCAGATGTACGTGTGGGTGCAGGCGACCGGCCAGTTCAACGTGATCCAGAGCAACCACATGCTGATCTACACGACACGACTCGAGGAAGCATGCCGGGCCGCGCTGTGAGCCGAACCCGAAGTGTGATGGCGTGGGCCGCCGGTGCGCTGTACGCCTGCACCGCCACGGCGTGCGGCCCCGCACCGGCCGGTGTGTCATCCAGCGCGCCCCCAACTCCGGGAACCGCAGCCGCACCACCCGTGACGGCGGCGGCGCCGGTCAGCGCCGCACCGACGACCACCGAATACACCCCCACTGGGGTCAGTTCGGTTCCCGCTGACGACGAGCCCGGGCTGGTCACGATCGACGAAGCAGCCCGGGCGCTGCCAGCGATCCGTGTCGGTCCGGATGTGGCGCACCTGGAAGGGTTCACGCAGCCGTCGGGGGTCACGATCACGGTCGATCATGACCCGGCCACCTTCACCGACAGCGAAGCCAGCTACTGCATCGCGCTGAGCTCGGACCGCGAACTGACACGGGTCTGCCCGTTCGCTGGGGTCCCGCTGGGCGTGGTGCCATTCGTGTTCACGGAACCCCTCTCGTCGACCACCTCGGCGTATGTCGTCGTTTCCGACGCCACCCAGGTCGCGTTCGATGCGGGCGCGTGCGCGTGGCTCGACCGGTTCGCAGTCAGCCAGGACGGGTCCGCACTCGTCGTCTGTGAACTCGAGCCGGGCCGGCAGCAACTAGGAGTTTTCGCGCAAGCCGAGTCCGCTGCAAGCGTCAAGTTCGTGATCCCCCTCCCGTCCGGCGACAGCTGAGCCCGCCCCGGCAACCGCGCCGGCCGGTAGCTCGGGCCACTACCGCCGATCCAGCCGAGACGGTCGCGCCACACGCCGATGTGGGTGGGGTCGACGCGGCCGCGTCGCATCAGCTGGCCGTGCCTGTCGAACAGTACCGGGTTCTCCGCCCGGCCGGTCCCTCGAACTGCGCGGCGAACGCTCCCCCGAACGAACCCGGTCGGTGTCCTCTTCTGTCAGCGTGAGGCGGAGGTACCGGTCGAGTGCGCTGGATGTGTCAGCCGTCACCGGCACCGAACTCGGCGATTGGATTGTGCCGGGCGCGGCCCCGTCGGCGCCCGTGGCGGCCGCCGGCGCGGCCGGGGAGTCTTGCGAACCACAGCTGTAGAGGAAGGTCCCGGCGGCGAGCAGCGTCATGGTTGTTTGCCGGCGGCGAGTGCGGGTGGAGGTCATTTCAGAAGACCGCCTGCAGGATCACGTTGTCGATCACGACGTTGTAGTTGTTCGTCGACAGATACACCTCGCATCGGATATTGGTCGCCCACACCGGGGCAAGAATTTCGACGGTGTGCTGGGTCCACGTGCCGGAGCTGCCGGCGGTGAACGGGACCGACGCAGCGTGGTTTCCATTCGGTCCCATGACCCACAAGGCGGCGTGCGCTTCGGCCCGCTGATGCGGCGCCGCGGTCACACGAAGGTGCCCGGCGTCGCCGCCGACAAGGCCGTCACGCTCAATTGCGCCGACCGTGTGGTCGGCTAGGATCGGCGCAGAACGCGGGCCGCTGCTCGCACTGCCCGCTTGACAACACGATCACGCCCGACACGGCCGCACCAACCCGCCGCCCTGGGCGGGGTTGACGAGATAGTCCTCGTCAGCGGGCGAGTGCCGGTGCTCCTGCATCGTTGACCAGTGTCGGTTCGTGGTCTGCGACACCGGTGCACGGCCTGTCGGCCCGGCCGCGCGCGTCGAGTGGCTGAGAAGTGACGGACCCCGCCCGTCCAGTTGTCTGGGCTGACCGTCGACGCTCACCGTCAGCGGCCCGGTCGCGCCAACACCGGCGACCAGGACATGCTCGGACACCGACAGGAGGGTGCCTCGCGTGTCAAGAGTGGCCCCGCTGGGCAGCAGCCGCCATTCGCGGGTCAGCAGCTCGCGATCCCCGGCGCTGTCGCGGTACTGGACTTTCAACGGCATGCCTCTCGCGGCGATCTCCGCTGCTGTCGCGCACGTGGCTGCTGACACCGGCCCGTCGGAGGTGTCGACCAGCACGACGAGGCACTGCTGGCGACGCTGCCCGCTGTACGTCAGCAGCGCGTCGTCACCTACCGCTACGCCGCGCCGGGATCGAGGGCGAGGTCAGGAATTTGGGCGCCGATCCGGGTGGCAAGTTCGAGAGTCTCCCCCGTCCCCCCCGACCGATCAGGTCCCGGTCCGCTCGCCACTCCGACGACCGGGAGCCCGGCCACCAGCATCGCCAGCGCACTACAGCTCCTCGTTTCATGTTTCGGTCCCTCCGCCGGGTCGTCCCGGACACCTCTACATGTCCGCCGATCGGCCGCGATTTCACCCCTGCCGTGCCCGGGCCTCACAGTCCCGGCGGTGAACCGCGTGTTCCTACCTCGCTGCCTGGCCCGGGGAACGGGCGATGAGGATCGTCGCCACAGCAGCACTCACATGCCTGATCGGCGGCCTCGCCACCGGCGCTGACATACCGGTAGCCGCGCGCCTCCGGCGAGCGCGGCAGCCGTAGCGCGGCACACGCAGAACGTGGCGCGTCGCACACAGATCTTCGCATGGGTGTAATCGGCACCATCCGAGCGGACACACAGGCATGGGTGGCGGTGGAGCGTTGCGCGCGAGCGGTCGCGTACCCCTCGGATCGCCTGCGGCAGCGGACGGCTCCACCCCGCCCACTGCCGCAGGCACTCCCAGATGGCGCAGCGCCGAGCGCCACAGTGACGCCCCTCCTCCTGGCCCGCCCAGGCGCGTATCGGCCCTACATCACCAACCCAGGCCCGCCAGTTTGGCGACCAGGACGGACTCTGAACGTTGCGCGTAATCGCACGGCTCGGCAGGACACCTACGAGTGAGGGACTGGAGCGGGGAGCGAACGATGAAACCGAGTGAGGTCGGCAACGGCCGGAGTACCCGAAAGGTTGTGCCTGCGGGCCGGCTGTACGACACTTCCGGCCAGCGGCGAGCTCGATGATGGCGCTCCCCCGAGCGGGTGCGGCCGCTGCGGGCACCGCGACCGTCGGCTCGAACGGCACGCAGGCCTCGCACCAGCGCGCGCTGTCGGAGCAGCCCGCGCCCCGGAGCAAGTTCCGGGCGAGCCCCAGCCTCGATGGCACGTCCGCGGGACTCGCGTGGTTCGGTTGCGTTGGTTGCTGGGGAGAGGCGTGACTGCCATCGATCGCGTCAGCCTCCGAGATTTTCGCCTCTCTCCGGTCGAACCGCAGCACACAGCTGAGCTCTTCCGGTGGGCGGTGAGCCTCGATGCCGGGTTCCGGTGGCGTTACGGCGGGGGCACACCTAGCCCCGCTCAGTTCACCGAATCTCTGTGGGCTGGCGTGCTGTGCCAGTACGTCGTCGTGGACCGCAAGGCACAACTTCACGGGCTTGTCGTTGGGTACGGGGCGGACCACGTCCACCAGTTCGCGTACTTCGCCGTGCAAGGCAATCCTGACCGGGCAAGCGGAACAGGCGCAATGATCGGTGTGCTCCAACTTGTCGATCACATGTTTGCCAGCTGGCCGTTCCGCAAGCTGTACGTCGACATTCCGGGATACAACGAGGCGGAGTTCACAGGCGTCCTCCGCCGGCACCTCGAAGTGGAAGGTCGTCTGGTTGGCCACGTGTACCACGGCGGCCGCTTCTGGGACATGATCACCGCAACCCTGACGCGCGAGCGCTGGTACACAACGGTGCGGCCCAGATTCGCGGCCCTGCTGGCGCAGTCTCCGACACGCGGCTCGGCATGACACGGTCGCTCGCAATTCCCTCGGTCAAAGCTGTGGCCGGGCTGATCGCTGACGTCGTCGGCAAGCCAGTAGGCCACGGTGCCTTCGAGCGCTCTGCCCGGCTCGGCGACCTGGGCGTCGACGACGTGGCGTTCGCGGAGATCGTCGCACGCTCCTGCCGCCGGTGGCCATCGCGAAATACCCGTTCGGGCCCGACGTCCGCGACGTAACTGTCGGAGAACTTCTCGAAGTCGTCATCGCCGCAGCACTCGACGTCATGGACTGGCACCCGCCGTTGTTCGTGACCACCACAGGAGGACCGCAATGAAGAAGCAAGTTGCCCTAACCGCTGGCGGTATAGCCGCACTGGTCGGCAGCGCCGGTCTGATGACGGTGGTCAGCGCCGAGCCCACCCACGAACGGGCTGTGGTGTCCCCTGCCCCGCCGCCGACCGTGAACATGTCGTTCGCCAGCTTGAACGACGCCACCAACTTTCCTCTGGCGCCGAGCCGGCAGCTCGCGAGCCTGGAGGCTGGTGAGAGCTTCACGATCGGGAACTGGGGCGGAGTGGTGGGAGTTGCGGTAGCCGTCAACGGCGTCGCGCAGTCGGTCGACAGCACGGACGACGGATTCGTCGTCACGATCGACCGAGTGGATGGCGAAGGGGTCGCCACGGTCGAGCTGACGCAGGAATTCGAAGACGGCACCAGCGTTTCGCTTCCGATCACGACCTACATCGGCCCGTTGGTGGCGCGCCCGGAACTGTCCGACGTCCCGATCGCGTTGGCCGCCGACACGCTGCTTGCGTGGGGCGACGCCGTCGGCGAAGTTGGCCTGCGACCCGGCAACGAGGGAGAGACCACCGTCCCCAGAGCGATCGGCGTTCTTGACGGCACGGTCGTGGTGCTCGACGTCGTCAACCACCGGCTCGTCAACGGCTCCCCGGACGGCGCCGGTGCGGTCATCGGTGATCTCGACGGAGAGACCTACCACGCGCTGGCCGCCAATGACGACAACTCGCGAATGGTCGCAATCGACGCGATGAGTGGAACGGCCGTCGACGTGACATCCGGCGAACGCTTCGACCTGCCCGGTGTCGTGGGGCGCCTACCGATTGATACGCGCTACCAGATCGGCGACGACTCCACCTTGCTTGTGCGCAGCCCGATTGATGACGTCGAGTACACGATCGGAGCGCTCGGGGCGAGTGGGCTCGACCGCGGCGAGCACGCAACCCGGGAGCTCGACGAGGCGCGCGCTTGGAAGGTTGGCCCGCAAACGATCGCTGTCCAATCGAACCTCAGCGCGGAGCCCGCGCTACTCGAGTTCGACACAGAGTCGGTCACGGTCCTGGAGACCGCCACCGCTGACGACGGCACCGCGGTGGCCCTGGTGTCGCTGGTGAGCGGCGACACCGTCGCTACCCAACTGGTTGCGTTCACCGACGGCCACTACCGGTCCGTCGCCGTTCCGTTCGAGTCCGCCAACCTGATGACCTCACATCTGGCGCTTGACGGAAGCGCGGTCACGGTCGCGACCGCGACAGCCGATGGGCTGCGCCTTCTCACCTACCAACTCTGAACTGCCGGCACAGCCAACTGAAGGGATTCGATTGTGACCATCACGACACGTGTCAACCGCCGAACGAGCGGCACCATCGCGCTCGGGGTCGGGTCCGTCATCGCGGGAACATTCGCGGTCGGGGCCGGCGCCGAGCAGGCAGACGCCGGAGTCACTCCATGGACTCGCAACAACGCGTACAACTTCGGGCTGACCGGAATCGCTGAGCGATACTGCTGTGCGGACACCGGAAACTCGATGTGGATCGACGACGATCTGCGGCTTCCGCCTCACCCGTGGGCCGCGTATGAGGCCGGTGCGGACTGCTCTGGCTATGTGGGCAAGTCCTGGCAGATGGCCAACACGGCGCACAACTCCAACACCAACAACACGATCTACCCCTCCAGCGGTGACTGGCACGCAACCGGTGGCAACGCACAGAACCAGGGCGCGATCCACATCCCCATGAACGACGCCCGAACCCGCCGGGCTGACGCCTGGGCGTACCCGGGCCACATGGGCATGTTCGAGGGGACAACCAACGCTGGCGGCCAATGGAAGATCTGGCACGCTGCAAGCGAGTCGATCGGGATCGCCGTGGCGCACCAGCCGGACAGCTACTTCGTGAACAGCGGAGCGAGGCGTTTCAAACGGGGCAATTGGTGAACAACCGGCGTCTGGCAGCGACGCTCAGCGCAGCGGCAGTTCTCGCCACCGGCTGCGCCACGCACCCGCCGGGCGCCTCCGGGGCACTGTCGTCTCCGAGCAGCGTTGCTCGCCCGCCGGTTGCTGCTACCACGACGTCATCACCGGCCCCCACACCGCCGCCGGCGACGCAGCCGACCGAACCGAGCAGACCGGACACGTCGCCGTCGACGTCGGCGCCAGAGCTGCCATCGGAGATCGGCTGGGACGGCGAGCTGCGCTGGAACCAGGTCCCGCTGTTCACCTTTCCGGCGAGCAGGCACCGTCTGTCGTTCCGTGTCTCGGAGCCGATCCCGGACCACGCGAGTCTGTCGCTCAGGTCACAGACCGGCGGGCCGTCGACCGCCGAACTCGACCCTGAGACCCAGCTGTGGAGCGCGACCCTGGCCGCGCCCCCAGCCGGGGTGTGGGACGTCGAAGCCCAGATCAGTTCCGCCGGCCAGACACAAACGATCGCGACGACCCACATCCCGGTCGCGACCGCGGGCGCCGCGGGTGAGACCCTGACGATCTCGGATCGGCAGCCGGCCCTCCTGGCAACCATCCCGTGGGGAACCAACGACACCAGCGTCGGACTGCACAGCCCCAGCGAAGGGCAAACGGACGCGCCCTCAGGCATCGTGCACATGCCCCGCACGGGCGAGCTCGTGATCGTCGACCGTGTGAACCGCCGACTGCTCGTCACCGACGCCCTAGCTCAGCCCGTCCGCGCGATCGCGCTCCCGATCGAAGGGTTCGTCAGCGACGCTGCCGCGCTACCCGACGGCCGCGTGATAGTCGCCGAGTTCCGCAGCGCGTCAGGCGCCGCGTTCGCTCTCGCACACACCGTCGACGTCGCAACCGGGGCGGTCGAGTCGTCGCTGCCGGCGGCCGTGCCCGTCCTCGCTGACGGGGTGGGGCTCCGCTACGACGACCGAACAGAGCTCGTATTGGCCGAGTTCGGAGACCCGTACCCGTTCTACGACACCCGCACCGGGGCGTTCACGCCGAGCGGCACACCGGTCGACGCGTGGTACGGGCTCGTCCGCGCCCCGAACCAAGCGGGCATCAAGTCCGGGCCCGACTACCTCGCCGCCACATTCCCACTGGGCCCAACAGTCGAGGGGGTCGAACTCGGGACCTCCGCAGCATGGGCGCTCGTGACCGGCATCGGGGACGGCGAACAGATCCACGCGTGGCTCGTGCGCTACAACCTGGACGGATCGAGCGTCACCGGCGTCGAGGTGCCGCTGCCGCGCCTATGGACCGCCGCCAGCCCGTTCGCAGTCCGCGACCGCGATGTCGTGCTGATGGTCCGCACGGACTCCGGCCTTGACCTGTACAGCGTCGACCTCCCAGAACCGTGATCGAAATCGGGCGATACAGCGCGAGGTAGCGGCCAACGTGATCGAAGCCTTGTCCGGCGACGATCAAGGGCAGCACGGCGCCTGTGTAGAACCGCTAATTGCGGTTGAGGGGCAGCGACCCCACGTGCTCGCGGACCATCGCCGCGCCGTCGTGGCCACCTCGCCCTTGCTGGGAAACGGCCAAGGCGTACGCCTAGCGCGCGGCACGCGCCGCCTCGGCCGCCGCGCCGAAAAGGTCCGAAACGTCCATCCGCATGGTCCCCGAGAGTGAGTCGATCCTGCCCTCGGCCAGCTGCTGCCCGAGAAACTCAGCGGCGCGGCGCAGCACCGCTACCGACCACCCTGCACCCACCCGGCGGCGTCGGCGGGTTTCCTTCGCCGATCGCGTCCAACCGGCGGATCAACAGCGTGCCCTACATCGCCAGCGTCACCCAACAGCGTGATCTCGACGATGCCCGCGTCTACATCGCCCGCAAGATCGGCGAGGGCAAGACCGGCCGCGAGGCCCGACGAGCGCACAAGCGACACCTCCCCAACCGCGTCATCCGACGCATGTGGCGAGACGAATCACGACGACGCGAACAAGAAATCACGATCGCCGCTTGACAAGGGAGTTTCCCAAGTCAACCCCCCGGGGCGAGAACAGGTTGGCGGCGATGGTGCGGGTCGTACGCGGTGTCGGTGTGCCAACAGGCCTAGATGACTCGCAGCCAGGATCGGGCGACGATCCGAACGGCATGTGGGTGACGCTTGTTGCGGGATCTCGCCGCGGCATAGCGATCGGCCCAACGGCAGTCGTGGCGGCTGTTGTCGGCGAACGTGATCAGCGCCTTGCGGGCGCGGGTGTTCGCCGTCCACCGGAACAACACGTGGCGTTGTTTTCCGGACTCGCGGGTCACAGGCGACGCGCCGACCTGGGCGCACGCGTGGTCGACGTCGATCGCGCTGTCGAGGATGGGGCCGACCTCGCCGATGATCTGGGCCAAGTTGATTCGTCCGACTCTGGGCAGGGTCGCCAATACGGCGGTCTTCGGGTGTGACTTGACCGCGGCAGCGATCTCAGCCTCGAGCGTCCGCAGGCTGGTGAGGACCTGGCGCAGAACGCTCACATGAGCCATGACGATCGCGGCGACCGCTTCGGTCGACAGGGTCGCTCCCGGCGTAGGGGCAGATCGGAGCCGGTCGATCAGCTCGACGGGTGAGCGGCGACCGGTGTAGCCGACGCGTTCGCAGAACTGGCGCATCCGTCCCGGCCCGAGCCGGCTCGCCGAGGCTGGTGTCGGGTAGCGCTCCAGGAACGACAGCGCCACAGCCGAGTCGAGACTGAAGAACACCCGCATCGCTCCTGGCCAATGAGCCGCGAGGACCGCGTCGAGCTGGTTCATCGCTGCGATCTTGGCTTCAACCAGATCGTCACGAGCGCGGCACAGCGCCTGCAGGTCAGCAGTCGGGGTCGCGACCGCGTCAAGCCGGGCGAGGCGGTGGCCATCTGTGCGGACGTAGTCCGCCAGCTTCCACGAATCACCGGGGTCCGACTTGGCGCGGCTTGCTCCCCACCGAGGCCTGGTCGCGTTGAACGAGTTCGGATGAATCGGCACCACCGCGAAGCCGGCGGCCATCAACCGATCAACGACGAGGCCCTTGCGGGTCTCGATCGCGACCGCCGACTCGCACGGTTCGCCGTGGCTGGCGAGCCGTCGCAGCGCGGCGTCGATTCCGACGGCATCGTGTGTGACGGTCCATCGGTCGACGGTGGCCCCGTCGGCGCTCATCACGGTGACGTCGTGGCTCTCGGCCGCCCAGTCCCATCCGACATACAGCATCCGGTTGTTCTCCTCAAGGTGAGTTGCTGGACCCGGTCGGTCGGAGTTCCGAAGCCTGCACGCTCATTGATCGGCCCTCAGCGAGCGGGGGCACTTTCCCAAAGGCAACGATCCGGAACCGAGCACGCCGTGGGAGCAGCAGAACTCCCTTAGGTCATCCACGCGACACGCGTCTGGGGCTGTCCCCCACGACGAGACCAGGCAACGGCACCCACGGCACCGTCAACAACCATTGTCCGCCAATGAGCGTCTGACAGTCACAACTGGTTTCCGTGGGCGCTGGTGAGATCGGTAGTCCCCGAGTTGCTGGTGGCGATGACCATTCGCAGGATCGTCGCGGTGTCGCCGCCGGTGTGGTGGCGCAATCCACGTAGCCGGGCGGCAAACGAATAGGCGAGCGCTTGGATGTCACTCATCGTCAGGAAGTTTGCAGAGCTTGCTGCGAAGCCGGTGGTTGCGGCGACGCCGTTCTTGGATGTCGCCCGCCAGCTTGATGGGACCACGTGAGCGCCAGTGTGATGGGACCGGGTCCGGGGTGTCAGCGTCGGCGTCGTGATGATCGCGGCGGGGCGGCTGGTTGGTCAAGCGCGCCGGTGTTGCCGGGTCGTTGGCGTTGGCGGTAGGACTCGCCGTCGAGGACGAGTTCGTGGGCGGCGGACTGGAGCCGGTCGATCGCGGATTGGGCCAGCAGGGGGTCGGCCATCAGCCCGAGCCACTCGATCGGCGTTCGGTTCGAGGTCACCACGGTGGCCGCGGCTCGATGCCGCTCGACGATCAGTTCGTAGACGTCGGCGGTGTCGAGTGTGTCGAGCGCGGTGAGCGCGAAGTCATCGATCACGAGCAGGTCGACGCGCAAGAGCTTGCGGATCTCGGTGTCGTGACTGTTGTCGAGGCGGCTCGCGCGGAGTCGTTTGAGGAGCCGGTCGCAGCGCTCGAAGTGCACGCTGAACCGCCGGCGGACCGCGGCGTGGCCGAGCGCGGTCGCGAGGAAGGTCTTGCCGACCCCGACCGGTCCCAGGATGAGCGCGTTGTGGCCGGACTCGACGAACCGCAGCGAGCACAGTTCGTTCCACACGGTGCGGTCGTACGCGATGTTGGCGGTGTCGTCCCAGCGGTCCAGGGTCATGGCCGGGTCGAGGCCGGCGGTGCGCGCTCGCAGCGACGCGGAGCTGGTCTCGCGGCGGGTGACTTCGTCGGCGAGGACGAGTTCGAGGAACTCGACGTGACCCATCTGCGCGGTGGTGGCCAGGGCGAGCCGCTCGGGGAGTGTGTCGAGGCAGCGGCCGAGCTTGACTTGGCGCAGCAGGGCGCGCAGTTCGGGGGTGACGGCCGGCGTGTTCATCGGTCACCTCCCGCCGCTCGGACGGCGAAGTGTTCGGGATCGCGAGCGAACCGGGCCGGCACGACAGTGCTCGGCAAGGCCGCCGGAACTGGCGTGGTCTCGGTGCCGCGTTCGAGCATCCGCCCGATCAGCCCGACGTTGACGGCTTCGGCGTCGAGCGCCCGGGCGCAGGCTTTATTGACGCGTTCGGAACCCCACTTGTTGGCGAGCCCGAGGAGCGCGTAGACCTGACGCATCCGGGTCCACGGCAGCGGCACGTCCAACAGTGCGGTGGCGTAGTCGCCGACGGCCGGGCCGTGCTCGGCGGCCATCCGGCAGAGGTGGCCGATGTCGCGCAGCGCGTAGACCGCGGTGCCGTCCGGCAGGTCAGCCGGGTCGGTGACGCGGCGGCCGGGCTGTTGACGGGGATGGGTCTTGACCGGCTGGCCACGCAACGAGATGCGCACCAGGTGCCGGTCGGCGCGCACGTCGACGCGTTCGCCGATCAGATTCCCGGGGACCGAGTAGAGCGCCTTGGCGACCTCGATGTGATGGTCCCGATGAACCTTCGCGGTCGTGTAGATCGGCACGTCGTAGCGCCCCGTCGGCGCCGGCAACAGGCGCGGTGCCTCTTCGAGAGCGAACAGTTCCGCCGGGGCGCACTGGGTCGTGCCGTGGATCCGCTGCCCGGCCCGGACCGCGCACCACTGCTCGGCGTGACTCTGCGCATCAGCGAGATCACAGAAGGTCTCGCCAGCCCACATCGAGCCGCGCACGAACTGCACCGTGCGCTCCACACGAGGCTTGTCCTGCGGGGACCGGACCCGAGCGGGGTCGACGTGGAACCCGCGGGCTTGGGCGTACTCGACGAACGCCTCGTTCAAGCGTGGCTCGAGCGGATCCGCGGTCGTCACGATCGCCTTCAAGTTGTCCGGGATCACGGTCGCGAACACACCGCCGAAGAACGACCAGGCGGCCTCAAACCCGTCGATCACGTCGTCGATGGTCTGGCGAAACGAGAGCCACGCGAACGTGTGCCGCGAGTAGCAGGCGGTGAAGATCAACGCCCACACCACCCGCCGCCGGCCGTCCACGTCGAGCTGCCCCATTCGACCGAAGTCGACCTGCAACTCGCCGCCCGGCTCGCCGTCGGCGACCCGCACCATCGAACCCTGACCACGCCGGCGACCACACGCCTCGGCCACATAACGCTGCACCGTGCGCAACGGCACCCGCACGCCGCGGCGTTCGAGCAGCTCGTGGATCTTGACCGCCGTCAGGCCGTCGGCGACCCAACCGGCCACCCGCTCATGGTCGGCCTCGAGCAGCCGCCACGCCCCACCACGGCCGTCACTGCGATGCGGCCGCACCGCCTCGACGACCGAGCCGACGAACTCGTCGCCGAGTTGGTCGACGCCACCGCCACGGCGCAGGCCAAGCTCCTCCGCCGCGGTCACATAGCGGCGGACCGTCTTGCGATCCACCGCCGACAACCGCACCACCGAACGCAACGACTCGCCGTCCAGCCACAACCGCAACACTTCTCTGACTTCGTACACGCGTACCTCCCGGAACGCCATGGGCCGTCCTTCCTGAACCCGCTTGTCGGGAACAACGGCCAGTGCACCCTCGGCGGCACCGACACTGGTGGACCCCGGGAGGTGGTCCCATCACTGGCGCTCAAGGTGGTCCCATCCCACTGGCGCTCAACTGCTCAAAGTGGTCCCATGCCACTGGCGGGCGACATTGTAACGGGGTCCTCCGAAGTGGAGGATCATCACTGCGCACCGGGCTGCCTCCCGGACCTTTGTTCGCCCGGGCTGACGAGGAGTTCATCCTCGCCCGCCGGTCGGCGACCTCACCGTTCGGCGATGACGCTCCTTGTCGAGGCGAGCGACTGGCGGCCCTGTTGGGAGGCGCGCGTCGAGCACCTGTGGGAGTTGAACAGGCCGGACAGGTTTCACCACGTCGATTTCGCTGGTGATGAGCACCACGGCGTGCCCGGGGCCGGCCAAGCGCCGGCCGGTTGGAGCCCGCATCGAGTCAGGTCTCGGTCGTACGGACTAGATGTCGGCTGGTGCGGGCCGGTCAGCTGAGCTTCACAAGGTTGTCGGCGCGCGCGAGCACATGTTCATCGTGCGAAGCGATCAGCACGGTCTGTCCGTTCGTAGCGCATTCGGCGAGGTGTGCGATCGCCAGCTCGGCGGCGGAACGGTCAAGTGCTGCTGTGGGCTCATCGATGAGGAGGATCGGCGGCTCGCCAAGGAGCGCTCGTGCAAGGAGGACGCGTTGACTCTCTCCGCCGGAAAGCGTCCGCGGACGCGCGTTCAGTCGGCTTCCAAGCCCGAGCCGGGTGAGTAGCAAAGCAGCGCGCTTCCGGTCGGTTGGTGATGCCAGGTGGGGAGGCCGGCCGACGAGGACGTTCTCGATGGCCGTGAGGAAGTCGACGAGGCCCTCGCGTTGGCGTGCGTAGCCGATGGTGGTTGCCCGCTCGGCTGTGGCTGCTGACGGCGGGAGAGCGGACGCTTCCGTCGGTCCCCAGAACACGTTTCCGCGGCTCGGGCGCTGCAGAGCTGCCGCGATCCTCAGAACCGTGGTCTTGCCTGATCCTGACCTGCCCGCAAGACAGGTGATCTGCCCCGGGAGCGCTGTGACGCTGAGATGCTCGACGACAGCCACCTCTTCCGAATGACGTGTCTTCGGGTAGACCACAGAAACGTCGACGAGTTCGCAGGCCACTCCTTCCGTCCGAGCTGCGGCCGTGTCCCGCACTGGTTTGCAGGACTCATCAGGTGAATCCACGTCGAAGACCTCCCATCGCGTATTGGACGGCAACCAGCGCGATCGTCGTTGCGAGAGCAGCGAGCATCGTCGGCACGACCGCCAGCTCCAGAACGGTTGCTGAAACTGGAGCGATCGCGGTCACCGCGGCTGCTGCCAGCGTGCCGTGGAAGAGTTCTCGGCGGCGTTGCCAGCGCCTGACGTCGCGCTCGTGCCACCCCGATTCGCGAAGGAGTTCCGTAACGGCTTGCCGGACGCGACGCTCACTGCCGGCAACGAGCGCGTGAGCGCCCACCGCAGCGGTGAACGACGCGACAAGCATCGCCAGTTGCCGTCCGCGAAGGTCGGCACCCGCTGACACTCCCATTCGGGTCGCGCCAAGCGCATCCGCCTGCTCCCACAGAACGAGCGCTGCGGGCGCGACGGTGGCGCCGGCAATCGACGCTGCGAGGGCCTGGCTGATGGTGATAGCCAGGCACCGCCAGACACTCGCTCGGGCGAGGGCCCAGGGTGAGACACGGTCGAATGACCGGCGGCTGCGCGCATGCTGCGCAAACCGTTGTCCGGTGCGTCGCATGGCCATACCGACCGCCGCCGCACCGAGTATCAGCCAGATCGCGACCACACCGATCGCGGTCAGGATCCCGAACCTGCTCGTCGTCCCGGATGCGAACACGGCGGACAACGCGATGAGCAGCAGAGCGAAAGCCGACGCAGTCACACTCGGCCGGAGCACGAACCAGGTCACCTGGCGGCGAGACCAGCCACTCTCGCCGAGCACACGCACTGACTGCGTCGCAGCAGCGGCTTCGACGAGGTTGACGGCCCACGCGATCAACACGGCGGCGACGAGGGCGAGGGCGGCTACGCCGTAGGTGGCCGTCGAGATCGAATGATCGATCTCCATTGTTGCGCCGATGCGTGCCCATGGCTCGGTGACCCATCCGAGGTCGCGGTCCCCTGCCAGGTACGCGGGTACGTAGACCGAGACCCGCTGAGGTGAGGAGCCCGCCATCACGTCAACGTCGAACCCGAGGTCGATGATTTGGCCGGCGATGTCGTTGACGCGCTCGACGCCGTCAGGGGAGTAGTCGATTCCGGGGTCCAGTCGGACGCGCATGGCGTCGACCACCCGATCTCCACGGATGGTGTGGGCGTTTGCAATGTCGATCAGCGCGGCCGGCGCCGGTTTGACGAGTCCCGTTGGAAGCAGCGTCGGGTGGAGCATCTGTTGTCGGGACGAGCCGTCGGCGGCCTGGACCCATTCGGTGCTCGACTGGTCGTACGTCCCGAGCGGCACATAGTTGACCGCTGAAACGTCAACGTCGAAATCGACGAGGTCGAATGCGGCTACGGGTGCCAGGAAGAACGGCTGCGCGTACGGGTCGGCCGACTCGAAGTCCCCGTTGGCGCCATCGGCGGCCACGGGTCGAACCTCCCGGTATTGCTGTTCGGAGCCGATGCCGGCGTACCGCCCAAGCGGTGTGATCGTGAACTCGGTCTCAATGCCAGCGGAGGTCTCGTACGTCGGCGCCGCTAGCAGGTCTGCTGTGAACGACTGGTCGATCGGTCCGCGGTACACGCCACCGTTCGCTGATGCTTGCCCTGGCCACGAGATCATCAGGTTTGGCGCAGTGAACGGGGTGAAGTCGTTGATGGCTCTGACGGCCGAGACATGCCCGGTCAGGTCGGTGTCCGCGTGAGGCGGCAACGCGTCGCCTGTTTCAGGGATCGGTAGATCAACGACTGCGCCGCTGACCTCGAGCGCCAACTTCTGTTCCCGGTGTCCGTTCACTACCAACGGGACCACGGGGCGGGTCAAGGCTGCGGTGTCATTGGACTCGACAGCCCGGCGCTGTGAGAGCCGCACGAAGTCGTGCACACCGTCGAACTCGGGCGCCACTGGGCCGGGTTGCCACTCGGCGAGGGTCGGGGCGCTCCCGGCAACGGCGAGTGCCGACAGCGCCCCGATCGGTCCGACCAAGGCCGCTTCTGCGGTCGGCTCGACCGCGATCACCAGCTCGCGAACCCGTTCGAGCGGGAACAGCTGGAGGATCATCTCGCTCGACTCCTCGTCGATCGCGTAGCCGACCAGGCCGCTCGTCTGGATGCGTGGCGGATCTCCGGGCTTGACGGCGACGCTGAATGACCGGTCGTACGCGACGACTGGCTGGACGCCGCTGTCAGCTGTCACCTTCACGTTTCCCACGTACCACGTGGGCTCGGACGGCATTTGTAGGGCGACCAACGGTGCGGCAGTAGTCGACTCGAGGAACCCGACCACTCCGACCGGAGCGACGACATCAACGCCGTCGACCGCCCCGACGCGTTCAACATCGTTGAGTGTCATCGCGGTCGGGCCCGGGTAGCCAAGAAAGCTCTCTTCGACGAGCCGCGTTCCGTCGAGGCCGGTTGCCGGCGACCGTACGAGCAGGTCGTACAGAGGCCGGTAGCTGCGGTCCAGTTCAGCGTTGAGGGTGACTGCTGTTGAGGCGCGCAAACCGACAACGAGCATGACGAGGACGGCGACGAGCAGCGAACCGACGAACAGTGTGATTGACCGCCGGCGTGGCCGCCGGTGAAGCCTCGACGTCACGGCGTCACGCCGGCCAAGTCAGCAGGGAGTGCCTCCGGTCACGCGTGTCGTCGCCCCGGCGGAACCGAAATTGCCGAAGCCGTCGGTGACGTACAGGACCTGGTTATAGGTGGTGGAACTGCAGGGCCACCATGTCCGGTTCAAATTCGCGGAGGTGGTCGTTGGAAGTCCGGGTGACCACCAGGCTCCGTCACCGTACGCGAAGTCGGTGTCGTACGGCGCGCCTCCGCTCCACGACATCGACCAGTATGCGGTCTGTCCGTGGCTCCGATTCTGGTGCGACGGGTTGAGGGTAATTGACACGGCTTCGACCGCGCCTCCCCCGCCGATCAGACAACTGCCGATCAGGCCGAGTACTGCTAACACACGCTTCATCTCACGAGTCACCCTTCTATTCGGCGGCGCCCCCACAGCACTCGCTGAGTTTCCGAGCTTGAGCAATGGAGTTGCCGTCACCGCCCCGCCGCCGCGGGCGGGGGGGTAGGGCGGTGTGGCATG
>JAEZFY010000159.1 GCA_023417265.1 Actinomycetes bacterium
ATCGACGGCGACACGATCGATCCGCCCGGCGACTGGCTGTGGCTCACCGCCGGGCGGCCCCCCACGCTGGCGGAGGTGGCGTGGTCGAAGGTGGCCGCGGCACCCGACGAACGTCCCGCGACGATGACCGCCGGTGCGTTGCGCAAGCGGGCCCGCTGGTCGGAGCCGGCCGCCGCCGCGGTCGGGCTGGCGCGGGGCGGGTGGGACATCGACACCCGGCTCGAAGCGCACGTCAGCGAACCGGCGTCGACCGGCCTGCCGGCGAGTGCCGTGGTCGTGGCCGTGAACCGGGCCGGCTTCGGTAACGCAGCCGAGTGGCACGCCGCACTCGACACGCTCGGGCCTGTCAACACGTTCGCCACCCGAGACGGCGACACGTTCGAGTTCGCCGGTGAGGTGTTTCCGTACCGCGCCATCGACACGGTGGTGACGCCGACCCGAGCTGTGGACGTGGTGGTCGGCGGGTGGCTGGCGCGCACGCCGGCCGGTCGCTGGTGGCGCAATCTCGCCACCGGCTCGTCGCACGGGCTGATGGTGGCGCTGGTCGCCTATACCCACGCGTCGGGTGAGGAATTGGGATCCGGGCTGACGGTCGCCGGCACGGGCAGCATGCGCCCGGACGGCAGCGTCGGGCGGATCGGCGGCCTGCGCGCCAAGGCCGGCGCAGCCCGCGACGCCGGCGCCGACCTGCTCCTGTACCCCGCCGACCAGACCGAGGAGCTGGCCGGGCTGCCGTTGCGCGGCATGGAGGTGGTGGGCGTGGCGACGCTCGACGAGGCGATCGCCGCACTGCAGGCACGCCGAGGGGGCTGACCGCGCTACGCCCGGCAGGGCTACGGTCGCGCGGGTGGACACGACGCTCCCCGACTTCCACCCGGGCGCGGCCCTCGTGGTGGTGGACATGCAGAACGACTTCGCCCACCCCCGAGGCTCCCTGTTCGTCGCCGGCGGGGACGCGCTGGTCGCGCCGATCAACGCGATGATGCGCGCAGCCCGCACCGGCGGCGCGACGGTGGTGCTGACCCAGGACTGGCACCCGTCGGTGACCCCGCACTTCGACACCGACGGCGGCCCGTGGCCGGTCCACTGCGTCGCCGGCACGTGGGGAGCCGAGCTCGTCGAGGGATTGAGCGCCGACGCCGACGCGGTGGTGCGCAAGGGCACCCGCGGCGAGGACGGCTATTCGGCGTTCTCGATGCGCGACACCCGCTCCGGCGACGACGTCCCGACCGGTCTCGCTGGCCTGCTGCGCGAGCGCGGCGTCGACAGCGTCGTCGTGGTCGGCCTGGCCGCCGACGTGTGCGTGGCCGCAACCGCCCAGGACGCGGCAGCAGCCGGGTTTGACACCACCGTCGCGTGGTGGGCGACCCGTCCGGTGCACCCCGACCGCGACCCACTTGTGCGCGCCGACCTCGCTACGGCCGGTGTGGCCGTCGTCAGCTGACCCGGCGCCGTGAGCCCCTGCGCGGGCTTGCGGCAAGTCGCTGGGCCAGACCGCCCTGGCGCAGTTCTGCATCGAGCTGGCGACGGCGCACCTTGAGCAGGTCGGAGCGCGTGCAGATGCCGACCAACCTCCCGGCGTCGGTGACCGCCACGTGCTCGACGTGCTCATCGACCATCACGCGCAGTGCGGTCTGAGCGGTGTCGGCGGGCCCGACGTGGAGCACCGATCGGGCATCGTCGGCGACCAGAGGGAGGTCGTCGGCCCGGCCGTCGCGCAGCACGTCGTCGCGGCTGATCATGCCGATCAGCCGGTCGCCGTCGACGAGCGGGTAGGCGCCGTGCGAGCCGGTGGCGAACAGCCGTCGGGCATCGCCGAGCGTCGCCGTGCCGGCCAACACCTGCACGTCGCCGGACATGATCTCGCCCACGCGTACCTGTGTGAAGGGATCGGTGCCGTAGTGGCGGCCGACGTTGAGGCCGCGCCTGCGCAGCTTCTCGGTCATCAGGCTGTCGGTGTTGACGGCCGAGTAGACGAGGTCGGCGAGCACGGTAGCGAGCATCAACGGGAGGATCACGTCGTAGTCGCGGGTGAGCTCGAACACGAACACGATCGCCGTGAACGTGGCTTGTGTGGCCGACCCGAACGTGGCTGCCATGGCGACGATCGCGAACGCGCCGACGGCTACGTCAGGGCCTGGGAGCACGTCGTTCAGCGCGGTGCCGGCGACGGTGCCGAATGACGCGCTGATCAGCAGGATCGGGGCCAGCGTGCCGCCGGACGTGCCCGATCCGAGCGCCAGCCACCACGCGATCAGCTTCCCGGCGGCGAGTGCCGCGGCGGTGCCGACCGCGAGCTTGGCGTCGAGCACATCCCCGATGGCGTCGTACCCCACCCCCAGCGCCCGCGGCACGAACAGGCCGACCGTCGCAAAGCCGACGGCGCCGATGACGGGGTGCCAGAACTCGCCGACGGGTAGCCGGCGGTACTGATCTTCGACGAAGAACAGGCCCCGGCTGATGACGATCGCGAGCACGCCGCAGGCGATACCGAGCACGGCAAACGCGGGCAGCACCGCCAGGCCGGCCACGTCGTGGTGCGGCACCGTGAACAGCGGCCCGGCTTCGAACAACGCCGCGTGCATCCCGCCGGCGACAGACGCGGCGACCACCAGCGGGATCAACGCCCGCACCGAGAACTCGAACAGCAGTAACTCGATCGCCAGCACCACCGCTGCGAGCGGTGCGCCGAACGTCGCCGACATCCCGGCCGCGGCGCCGGCGGCGAGCAGGATCTTGCGCTCCGACGGTGTCACGGGGAGCACCTGTCCGATCAGTGAACCGATCGATCCGCCGGTGACGATGATGGGGCCCTCGGCACCGAACGGGGCGCCCGTGCCGATCGCAATCGCGGCTGAGATCGGTTTGGCGATCGCCGTGCGCGGGGCGACCCGGCTCTGCCGGACGAGCACGGCTTCCATCGCCTCGGGGATGCCGTGGCCGCGGATCACCGGCGCCCACTTGGCCAGCAGGCTGATCGCCAACGCACCGGCGACGGCGACCGCGAACAGCGGCCAGCTGGCATGGAAGCCGAGCATCGAGCGGGTCTCGGTGGAGACTGTGTGGAACAGCGCCAGATTCGTGATCAGGTCGATCAGGTGGACGAGGACCCACGCCGCCCCGCCGCCGGCGAGGCCGAGCGCAGCGGCGATCGTGGCGAGCAGGGCCAACCGGGGAGCAGGGGTGGTGGACAACATCGAGCTCCGAGAATATCGTGACACGATGGAATCGCGCCGATCGCTCGAGGACTCCGAGTTCGCCCGCCTGCTCGCCTTCCGCGACGGGCTGCGGCGATTCCAGCACTGGAGCGAACGCCAGGCCAGAGCGGTCGGTCTCACCCCCGCCCAGCACCAGTTGCTCTTGGCGATCCGCGGGCACGGGTCGCCACCGTCGATCGGCGCTGTCGCCGACCATCTGCTGCTGCGCCATCACAGCGCGGTCGAGTTGGTCGACCGGGCGGTGGCAGTTGGCCTCGTCGAGCGCATTGACGACCCCGCTGACCACCGGGTCGTCCGCCTGCGGCTCACCGACGACGGGGCTGCTCGCGTGGCAGCCTTGGCGGACGCCCACCTCGAGGAGTTGTCCCGGCTGCGCGTCAGCTTCGACGCACTGTGGGCCGACCTGCCGGCCCATCTCCCCGCCGACGCGTGAGGGCTACGTTGCCTGCATGACCTCCGCCACCGGCGACCGGATCCGTGCACGCTGGGCCGCCGCCCGCGGGCCGCTGTTCACCGACCTCTACGAGCTGGCGATGATGCAGGTCTACTGGCGCGAGGGCATCGCCGAGCAGCAGTCCCAGTTCGACCAGTTCTTCCGGCGCTACCCCAACTACGGCACGCACCAAGCCGGCTACTGCGTCACCGCCGGCCTCGGGCCGTTTCGCACCTGGCTGCGCAACCTGCGCATCGGCGACGAGGAGGTCGCCGCCCTGCGAGCGATCCGCGACTCGGCCGGGAACCCGACGTTCGCCGCCGACTTCATCGCCTGGCTGGCCGCCCCCGACCGCTTCGCCGGGCTCGAGCTGACAGCGGTCCCGGAGGGTCGCGTCGTGCATCCGCACGAGCCGGTCGTGTCGGTCACCGGCCCGCTCGCGGCGGCGCAGTTCGTCGAGACGGCGCTGCTCAACCACCTCAACTACGCGACCTTGATCGCCACCAAGGCGGCGCGCATCGTCGAGAGCGCCCGCGGCGGCACCGTGCTCGAATTCGGCATCCGACGTGGCCCGGGTGCGGGGGTCAGCGACGGTGTCCGCGCCGCCTTGATCGCCGGCTGCGCCGGAACGTCCGACGTCGAAGCCTCGATCGCCCTCGGCACACCTCCCAAGGGCACTCACGCCCACGCCCTCGTGCAGGCCTACCTCGCCAACGGGGCCGGTGAACTGGAAGCGTTCCGGGCCGTCGCCCGGGCGGCCCCCGACGACTGCGTGCTCCTGCTCGACACGGTCGACACGCTGCACTCGGGCGTACCCAACGCGATCACCGTGTTCGAGGAACTACGCGCAGCAGGGCACCGGCCGGCCGGCGTGCGGCTCGACTCGGGCGACCTCGCCTACCTCGCCGTGCGCACCGCCGCCGAGCTCGACGCGGCCGGCTTTGACGCCGTCCCGATCGTCCTGTCGGGCGACCTCGACGAGTTGACGATCTGGCAGATCCGCACACAGGTCGACGAGGAGGCCCGCCGGGCCGGCCTCGATCCGGCGGCGGTGTGCCGGCGGCTCGCCTACGGTGCCGGCACCCGCCTGATCACGTCGCACGGCGACCCGGCGCTGGGCGGCGTGTACAAGCTGGTCGGCCTCGCCGGCGAGCGCGGGTGGGTCCCGGCGATCAAGATCTCCGAGGACCCCGGCAAGGTGCCGTTGCCCGGGCGCAAGAAGGTGTGGCGCCTGTACGACAGCCGGCAGATGGCGATCGTCGACCTCGTGGGGCTGGCCGACGAGGACCCGCTCGGCGAGCCGCTGCTGGTGACGCACCACCCGACGCGCACCGAGGTCGCCACCAGCCGGTCGCGTGACTCGATCGCCTCGGTCGAGGTGCTCCACGAACCGGTGCGGCTCGACGCCGCCGACGAACCGATCGAGGTCCTCCGCGAGCGCTGCCAGGCCGACCTCGCCCGGCTCGACATCGGCGTCCGCCGGATCGTGAACCCGCACGTCTACCACGTGTCGGCGAGCGACCGCCTGCACCG
>JAEZFY010000189.1 GCA_023417265.1 Actinomycetes bacterium
ACGCCGAGGCGCTCGCCGTGTTCGAGGCCGAACCGCCGATCGAAGTGCTGTTCGAGCAGGGCGCCGCGGAGGGCCACCAGGCCGGCGCGCCGATGGCCCGCTTCTCGGCCGGCTTCGACGCCTGGCCGGTGCCCCAGGCCGAGGCGTACGCCTGGGGGCTGGCCCCGTCGGGCGAACCCGGGCGGGCGGGTGCTCTGACCGACGTCGACCTGGTCGACGGCAATCCGTCGACCGCCTCCTATCTGGCCTTGCCGGACGCCACACCGCCAACGTTCTACGAGGGCCGCGGCGACGGCGTGTGGCTGGCCGACGTGAACTACGACTGGCAGCAAGGGGGCGCCGGCACGTACGCCGCGTTCGTCACCGCGCCGCTACCGGGCGACGTCGCGGTGGTCGGCAGCGGCTCGGTCGACCTGTGGATCGAATCGAATCTGGGAGACACCGACCTCGAGGTCACCATCAGTGAGGTGATGTCCGACGGCGATACCGGAGCACCGGTCGAGGTGTACGTGCAGAGCGGCTGGCTGCGGGCCTCCCATCGGGCCCTCGACGAGGCCGCCTCCACCCGCTTGCGGCCGGTGCACACGCACGCCGCCGGCGACGCCGCCCGGCTGCCCGACGGTGATCCCACGCTGGTCCGCGTCGAGCTGTTCCCGTTCGCCCACGTGTTCCGCGCCGGTTCACAGATCCGTCTCACCGTCGACGCCCCCGGAGGCAACCGGGCGATCTGGGAGTTCGTCACGATCGCCGGCGGCGAACAGGTCACCATCACGAGCGACGTCGAGCACACCTCGGTGTTGCTGCTGCCGGTGGTCGACCTCGCCGCGCTCGGCGTCGACGTGCCGGCCGAACGCCCAGCGTGCGGCGCGTTGCGCGGCCAACCCTGCCGCGCATACCTACCGTGAATCCGAGAACCTGGCAGTCGCAGCACCACCACCCCGTGGCAACCGATAGCGATCGGCCGTACCGGCGCGTGATCGGATAGCTGCGTGAGCGACTACCGCGCCGAGCTGGCCGACTTCTTGCGGGCCCGCCGCGAAGCCGTACGGCCCGAGCACGTCGGCCTACCCCGCGACGCCACTCGACGGCGCACCCCCGGGCTCCGCCGCGAGGAGGTCGCCTTGCTGGCGGGGGTGTCGCTCACGTGGTACACGTGGCTCGAGCAGGGTCGCCGAATCAATGCGTCCGACGACGTGCTGCGTGCGATCGGCCGGGCGCTGCGGCTCGACGAAGCGGGAATCGAACATCTCCTCGCGCTCGCCCAACCGCCCGCCGACGGCGGCATCGTGGAAGCGCCCGACGAAGCGCCCTCGGCCCTCGTCCGCCTGATCACCGCGCTCGAACCGGCACCCGCCTATGTGCTCGGACCGCGCTGGGACTTCCTCGCGTGGAACGCCGCGGAGTCGCGCCTGTACCCGCGCCTGGCTGCGCTCGAGCCACCTCGCCGCAACCTCTTGTGGGTGTTGTTCTGCGACCCGTTCACCCGCGAGCTGATCGTCGACTGGGACATCCACGCCCGCCAGGCGCTCGCCGAGTTCCGCGCGGGGGCAGCCGGCCTGCGCGGCGATGGCCGGTTTCAGGAGTTGGTCGCCTTGTTGACGAGCGAGAGCGCACAGTTCGCGGACTGGTGGGCGGAGCACGACGTGTCGGGGTTCGAGACACGGCTGCGACGCTTCCATCATCCCGATGCCGGCGAGCTGACGTTCGAATACCAGCAGCTGGCGCCCGTCGAGTGGCCGGGGTTGCGGGTGGTCGTTCAGCTCCCCGTCCCCGGCGACGACAGCGCCGAGCGGCTCGCCGTGCGCCGCTGGCTCGTCTGACGCACGCGAAACACGCTGGTCACCACCTGTTGGCCCGCACGTCACCTTCGGCCTGCATGATCCGTTCATGAACGTCGCCGACGCCGTCACCATCGTCGCTGCCGACCACCCCGCGCTCGAGCGCGCGAGTTGCCGCTTCCTCACCGCACTGGCGGACCAGCCGCGCTACTTCGGCCCGACCGCAGCAGCCAACCCGAAGCCGTTCCCGTCGCTGATCCGTGCGCTTGGCGAGCCGACCGGGATCCGCCTCGCAGCGTTGTCGGCCGGCCAGGTGGTCGGGATCGTGCGGATCGACCCCGCCGGGTACGCCTACCTCGCTGTGGCTCCCGACCGACGGGCGCAAGGAGTCGGAACCGGGCTCGGCCGAGCCGCCCTCGCCCGCGCGATCCAACTCGGGTACACGCGCGTGGTGCTGCGTTCGAGCCGACGCAGCGAAGCGGTGCGTCGGGTGGGGGCGGCCCTCGGCTGCGTCGTCGTCGAGCAGGCCCGTGGCCGGATCGACCTGATCGTCGACCTGCACTCCTCACGGCGCTCCGCCTGACGACGCCGCCGCGCAACACGGGGAGTAGGGGCGTAACCACAACCCCGTTCGGATACGACATGATGGGTGCGTGAGTGACATCGCACGGCAGCCCGCCGCAACGGGCACGGTGCCGGCGTACGAGCTCGCCGATCGCTACCGCGCCGAGCGCGGGCAGGTGTTCGTGTCGGGCCTGCAGGCCATCGCCCGGCTCCCGGTCGACCTGCTGCGCATCGACCGGCACAACGGCCTCAACACGGCGGCCTTCGTCAGCGGCTACCAGGGGTCCCCGGTGGGCATGTTCGGCGAGGAGGTCGAGCGCGCCGCGGCGACGCTCCCCGACCTGCCGATCCGCCACCAACGCGGCGTCAACGAAGAGCTCGGGGCCACCGCGGTGATGGGCAGTCAGTTGGCGGTCACGCTCGACGACTGCCGGTACGACGGGATTCTGGGCATGTGGTACGGCAAGGCGCCAGGCCTCGACCGAGCCAGCGACGCGATCCGTCATGCCGTGTTCGCGTCGACCGCTCCGCACGGCGGCGTGGTGGCGGTCGTCGGCGACGATCCCGGTGCGAAGTCGTCGACCCTGCCGTCGTCGAGCGATGCCACGCTCGTCGACCTGCACATGCCGGTGCTGTTCCCCGGCGACGTCCAAGAGGCGCTCGACCTGGCCCGCCACGCGGCGTTCCTCTCGCGCGCATGCGGCCTGTGGTCGGGCCTCAAACTGGTCACCCCGGTCGCCGACGGCAACGGCACGATCGACTGCGGACTCGACCGTGTCGTGCCGGTGCTGCCGATGATCGAGATCGACGGCAAACCGTTCCGCCCGCACCCCAACGGCCGTCTGATCGCGCCGTACTCGGTGGAGATGGAACGCGAGTTCTTCGAGGTGCGCACCGACCTCGCCCGCCAGTACGCGGCGCTCAACAACCTCAACCGCGTCACCGTCCGCTCCGGTGACGACTGGATCGGTATCGCCGCCAGCGGGCACACCTACCACGAAGTGCGCGAAGCGTTGACCCTGCTCGGCTTCGCCGACGACGACGCCCTGCGGGCGGCCGGCATCCGGCTCAGCCAACTGCTCGCCCCGGTGACGCTCGACAAGTACGTGTTGCGCGAGTTCGCCGACGGGCTCAGCGACGTGTTCGTGATCGAGGAGAAGAATCCGACGCTCGAACTACTGATGCGCGACGCCTTGTACGACCTCCCCGAGCGACCGCGGGTGTGGGGCAAGCGCGACGAGCACGGCAACGTGCTCGTGCCGTACCACGGTTTGCTCGACGCCGACCGGCTGCTGCCCGGGCTGCGTAACCATCTGTCGAAGCGCCTCGCCGACCGGCTCGCGCCCGACCGCCCCAAGCCGCGCGAGCTGATTCCGCTGTCGGTCGAGCGGGCGCCGTTCTACTGCTCGGGCTGCCCGCACAACACGAGCACACGGGCCGACGCCGACACGCTCGTCGGCGGCGGCATCGGTTGCCACGCGATGGTCGCCCTGATGGAGCCGGAGCGGATCGGCGACCTCGTCGGGCTCACCTGCATGGGCAACGAGGGCGCCCAATGGATCGGGATGGCACCGTTCGTCGAGCGCCAGCACATGTTCCAGAACCTTGGCGACGGCACGTTCTTCCATTCCGGCGAGGTCGCGATCCGCGCCGCTGTGGCAGCCGGCATCGACATCACCTACAAGCTCCTGCACAACGGCACCGTGGCGATGACGGGCGGGCAGGACGCGCAAGGCGCGGTCGACGTGCCCGACATCACTCGCATGCTGATTCCCCAGGGCGTCGCCCGGATCATCGTCACCAGCGACGCGCCCGAGCGCTTCGACGGTGTCGATTGGCCGCCTCGGGTCGAGGTGTGGGACCGCGCCCGCTTCGACGAGGCACAGAACACGCTCGCCGGCGTCAAGGGCACCACGGTGCTGATCCACGACCAGGGCTGCGCCGCCGAGAAGCGCCGCGCCCGCTCGCGGGGGTTGCTCGCCAAGCCGACCTTCCGGGTGATGATCAACGAGCGGATCTGCGAAGGCTGCGGCGATTGCGGGGCCAAGTCGAACTGCCTCTCCGTACAGCCGATCGACACGCCGTACGGCCGCAAGACGGCGATCCACCAGACCAGCTGCAACTACGACATGAGCTGCCTGAAGGGCGACTGCCCGGCATTCGCCACCGTGTCGATCGACCCGAACGCCAAGCGCGGCACCGGTACCGGCGCGATCGCACCCGAACCGGCCGCGCTCCCGGCACCGACGCCGCTCGTCGACCCCGACCACTACACCGTGCGCCTCTCGGGCATCGGTGGCACCGGCGTGATCACCGTCGCCCAACTGATCGGCACGGCGGCCCTGCTCGACGGGCTGCACGTGCGCGGGCTCGACCAGACCGGCCTGTCGCAGAAGGCCGGGCCGGTGACGAGCGACGTGCGGATCGCCCGCGACCGCCCCACCGACTCGAACCACGCCACCGCGGCCGGCGTCGACTGCTATCTCGCCTTCGACCTGCTCGCGGCATCGAGTCAGAGCCACCTGGCGGGCGCCGCCCCGGGGCGCACCGTCGTGGTTGGCTCGGTGGAGGTCGTGCCCACCGGTGAGATGGTCGTTGACCCGAACGGGCGCGCGTTCCCCGAGATCGAGGCCCTGCGGGCCCGCCTCGACGGCGTGTCGCGCCCCGCCGACAACCGCTACCTCGACTCGGCCGCGCTCACGCAAGGCCTGTTCGGGAGCACGACCTCGGCGAACGTGCTGACACTCGGTGTCGCCGTGCAGTCGGGCGCCCTGCCGCTCGACCCGGCCAGCGTCGAGCGGGCGATCGAGCTGAACGGGGTCGCCGTCGCCCAGAACACGGCGGCGTTCCGCTTCGGGCGGGCGTGGGCGGTCGACCCGCACGGTGTCGAGGCCCAAGCCGGGCTGTCGCTCCCGGCGATCGAGACGCTCGACCAGATGCTCGACCGGCTCACCGCCGACCTCGCCGACTACCAGGACGACCGCTACGCGCGCCGCTTCCGCGAGCGCATCGACCGGGTGCGCGCGGCCGAGCAGCAGGTCGCCCCCGAGTCGACCGCGCTGACGGCGATCGCGGCCTACAGCCTGCACAAGCTGATGGCCTACAAGGACGAGTACGAGGTCGCCCGGCTGGCGCTGCTCGCCGAGTCGCAGGCCCGCTACCGGGCGGTCGGCGGCCCCGACACGACGGTCACCTACCAGCTCCACCCGCCGATCCTCAAGGCGCTCGGCATGGACCGCAAGATCGGGTTGCGGCGCAGCGCCGGAGCCGCGTTCCGGGCCCTGCGCGCCGCCAAGCGCGTGCGCGGCACGCTCGCCGACCCGTTCGCCCGGGCCGAGGTGCGCAAGCTCGAACGGGCGCTGATCCCCGAGTTCGAAGCCGCTCTCGACCGGCTGATCGCCGGGCTCACCGCCGAGCGGCTCGACTCGGCCGTGGCGATCGCCGGGCTCCCCGACCAGGTGCGCGGCTACGAAGAGCTCAAGCTCACCCGGGCGGCGCGCTACCGCGAGCAGCTCACCGAGGCGCTCGCCGCCTGGTAGCCGCCAGCCGCGTCAGGTGGCGAACGGCGAGAGTTGTGCAGCCCCGGCAATGCCGGCGTTGTTGGCCATCTTGGCCACCGCCAGCTCGCACGGCACGTCGAGGCGCGGCACCCACTTGTCCGGCTTCTTGCTGGCGCCGCCGCCGAGGATCAACAGCTCGGGCGAGAACAGCATCGCCACGTGGTTGAGGTAGCGGTTCACGCGGGCCGCCCACTCACCCCACGACAGCTGCTCGCGGTCGCGGGCGCTCGCCGCCGCGCGGGTTTCGGCGTTGACACCGTCGAGCTCGATGTGGCCGAGCTCGGTGTTCGGCACGAGGATCCCGTCGACGAACATGCCCGACCCGATGCCGGTGCCGAACGTGAGCGTGATCACGACGCCCTTGCGGCCCGCCCCGGCACCCCAGGTCATCTCCGCCGCCCCGGCGGCGTCGGCGTCGTTGGTGACCGAGACCTTCTGCCCGATCGCCTCGGTGAACAAGGCGTCGGCGTCGACCCCGATCCACGACTTGTCGATGTTGGCCGCGCTGCGGATGAACCCGTGCTGCACCACGGTGGGCATGCAGATGCCGATCGGGCCGTCCCACCGATGGCGGGCGACGAGTTCGGCGGCGACCGCCGCCATCGCCGCCGGCGTCGCCGGACGGGGCGTGTCGATCCGCTCGCGCGGGCCGGCCAGCTCACCGGTGCGGAGGTCGACCGGGGCGGCCTTCATGCCGGTGCCGCCGATGTCGATGCCGTAGCCGAACGATCCGCCGGGTTCGTACTGGGTCACGTGCCGGAACCGTACCAAGCCGAACCGGCCGGTCGTGGGGGCGGCCCGCCGGTCACGGCCGGGCGCGGGTGCGCCGCAGCATCGGGTCGGCGGCGGCGAGCACACGGTCGGCGGCACGCAGCGTGCGTCCCGCCGCGCCGGGCGTGTCGGCGTCGACGAGGTTGCCCATCACCTGCAGGGTGAGCGCGGCGAGTCGGTCGGTGCCGACCGCCAGGCGCAGCCCGGTACGCATCAGCCGCGGATGGCCGATCAGGAACGCGAACCGCCGGCCGGTCCGCAAGAAGCCGTCGAAGCGGGCGCCGATCTCGGCGTCGTAGGTGGTCGGGGCACTCGCCGGATCGGCGAGGAAGCGGTCTGCGGCGAGCATGCCCGACTCGAGCCCGTAGTCGATGCCTTCACCGTTCATCGGGTTGATCAACCCGGCCGCGTCGCCGATCGCGACCCAGCCGGGGCCGTGGCGCTTGACGGCGCTCATCGGCAGGCGCCACGCGCGTGCCCGTTCGCGGTCGACGCCGAGCCCCCACGGCTCGCGCACCAGCGCCCGGTAGCTGTCGAGCAGCTGGTTCAGGTTGAGACCCTTGAAGCCCTTCATCGTCGACAGCGCGCCGACGCCGATGTTGACGGTGCCGTCCCCGCACGGGAACATCCACCCGTAGCCCGGCACCCAGGTGCCGCGCCCGTCGCGGATCGTCAGGCACGCCTCGATGTGGGCGTCGGCGTGGCGCGGGCTCTCGACGTAGGTGCGGATCGCCAACCCGTACGGCTCGGCCGGGTCGCGCGCGGCGCCGAGCAGGCGCGCGGCCGCACCCTGAGCGCCGGCGGCGAGCACCGTGAGGGCGGCCGGGATCTTCTCGGTGCCGACCTCCACGCCGGTCACCCGGCCGTCGTCGGCGAGCACGGGCAGCGCGGTGGCGCCGAAGCGCACCTCGGCGCCGGCCTCGGCGGCGGCGTCGATCAACGCCGCGTCGAGGCGCCGGCGCGGCCACACGGCCCCATAGGCCGGGAAGCGGCCGCCCGCTCCGTCGCGCCCCCACGGCAGTTGGCGGACCTGGCGTCCGGCGATCATCCGCAGCCCGGCGATGCGGTGGGCCCCGTCGAGGGCGACGTCGAGTTCGGCCAGGGCCGCCACCGCACGCGGGGTGAGCCCGTCGCCGCAGATCTTGTCGCGCCCTTGTTGCCCCTTTTCGACGACGAGCACGCGGGCACCCCCGCGGGCGGCCCGGATCGCGGCCGCCGCTCCCGCCGGTCCGCCGCCGATCACGGCGACGTCGTACCGGCTCACGCGAGCGCGTCGCCGGTGGCGATCCGCTCGTGGTGGTGGATCACCTCGGCGACGATGAAGCGCAAGAACTTCTCGGCGAACACCGGATCGAGCCCAGCCTGTTCGGCGAGTGCCCGCAGGCGCGCGACCTGTTCGTCCTCGCGCCCGGGGTCGGCGGCAGGCAGCCCGGCGTCGGCCTTGTAGCGCCCGACGTCCTGGGTGATCTTGAAGCGTTCGGCCAGCAGATGGATCAACGCCGCGTCGAGATTGTCGATGCTGGCCCGGAACCGAGCGAGCTGCGGATCGGCCTGCGTCACGCCCCGAGACGCTACCGGCGACGTACCGCGAGCCCTGCGCTCACACCGGGCACCGGGCCCGGGCGATCCGGTCGTGGCCGGCGAGGTCGGCGAGGATCGCG
Source organism: Actinomycetes bacterium (assembly GCA_023417265.1). Classification (GTDB taxonomy): domain Bacteria; phylum Actinomycetota; class Acidimicrobiia; order Acidimicrobiales; family Ilumatobacteraceae; genus Ilumatobacter. The sequence continues at coordinate 8,335 of JAEZFY010000189.1, forward strand.
ATGTCGCGATACCCGGCGGCGGCCAACAGGTCGGCCACTGCGGGCCCTTGATCGTGGCCGATCTCGAGCACCAGCCAGCCGTCAGGCTGCAGCCGGGGACGCGCACCATCCACCAGGGTGCGGATGTCGGCCAGCCCGTCGGGGCCGGCGAACAGGGCCGTCGCCGGCTCCCAGTCGCGCACGGCGGGCGCCAGGTCGGGCGAGTCGTCGGCGACGTACGGCGGGTTGGCGACGATCACGTCGAAGCGCACGTCGGGCGGCAGGGCGTCGAACCAGGAGCCCTCGGCGACGCGCACGTTGGTGGCCGCCCGGCCGATGCCGGCGAGGTTGGCGCGGGCGACGTCGAGCGCGTCCGCGGCGGCGTCGGTGAGCCACACCGTCGTGCCGGCCAACGGCAGCTCGGTCGCCAGCGCCAGCCCGATCGCCCCCGACCCCGTGCCGAGATCGGCCACGCGTCGCACCGGCCCGACCGCGGCAGCCAACTCGATCGCCACGCCGGCGACCAACTCGGTTTCCGGGCGCGGGATCAGTACGCGCCGGTCGACGGCGAGCTCGACGTGGCGGAACGACCAGCGCCCGAGCACGTATGCGAGCGGCTCGCCGCTGCGGTAGCGGGCGACCATCGCGTCGAGGTGGGCGACCATCCGCTCGGTCGACGGCTCGTCGAGCACGGCGTCGAACTCGTCCCCGTCGGCGCCGATCGCGACCTCGACGAGCCAGCGCGCCTCATGGCGATTGCCGACCGCGGTCGCGGTCTGCTGCCACAGCTGGCGGGCGGTAACGATGTCGGCGGGCTCGGCCACAGCGCCGGTCACCCGAGGTCGGCGAGCTGACGGGTGCGTTCGTCGTGGAGCAACGGTTCGATCACGAGATCGAGCTCGCCGGCGAGCACGTCGGTGAGACGGTGCACGGTGAAGCCGATGCGGTGATCGGTGACCCGGTTCTCCTTGAAGTTGTACGTGCGGATCTTCTCGCTGCGTCCGCCGCCACCGATCTGCGACTTCCGTTCGGCCGAGTGCTCGGCGTCGGCTTCGGCCTGTGCCTGCTCGTACAGCCGCGCCCGCAGCACCTGCAGGGCGCGGGCCCGGTTCTGCAGCTGACTGCGCTCGTCCTGCATGGTGACGACCACGCCGGTGGGAACGTGCGTGATGCGCACCGCCGAATCGGTGGTGTTGACGTGCTGGCCACCGGCGCCCGACGAGCGGTAGACGTCGACGCGCAGGTCGCTCTCGTTGATCTGGACGTCGACCTCGCTGGCCTCGGGGAGCACGGCGACGGTGGCCGATGAGGTGTGGATCCGGCCCTGGCTCTCGGTGACCGGCACACGCTGCACACGGTGCGGACCGCCCTCGAACTTGAGGCGCTGCCAGGCGTCGTCGCCGCGCACGACGAACGTCACCTGGTTGACGCCACCGAGCTCGCTCGGGTCGTGCGCCAAGGTCTCGATCTTCCAGCGCCGCCGGGCGGCGTAGGCGAGGTACATGTTGTAGAGGTCGCCGGCGAACAAGTTGGCTTCCTCGCCGCCCTCGGCCCCGCGGATCTCCACGATCACCGCCCGCCCGGCGTTGGGATCCTTGGGCAGCAGCAGCTCGCGCAGTTCGCCCGCCAACCGGTCGAGCTCACCGAGCGCCGAGTCGACTTCGTCGTGCAGCATCGGACGGTCGTCAGGGGCCGCGGTTTCGAGCATCTCGCGGGCGAGGACGAGGTCGTCGAGCCGGGCGCGGTACTGCTCGTGGGCCGCCACGATCGGTTCCAGCTCGCGGTAGCGCTGCGACACCTGGCGCAACACGTCGGCATCGGCGAGGGTCCGCGGGTCGGCGAGACGCGCCTCGAGCTCACGGAACTCGTCGGCCGCGAGCGCCAGATTGGCGAGCACCCGGGCGTCGACGGTTCCGGTGCTGGACGGGTCGGCGGAACGGTCGGACATGGCCGTCGCAACGCTACCGCTGGCGTCGACCCGCCGGACCTGCTCCCCGTTCAGCGAGATTCTTGAGTTGCATCGACTCAACTTTGTTGTTACTCTTGTTCCTGCCAGCCCGGCTGGCAGCGAACCAGTTGCGAAGCAAACGTGCTTTCGGAGGAACCACCATGATCGTCCGTCACCGTCTCACCCCTTCCCTGGCCGTCACCCCGGCGCAGATCGACCGGACCTTCGGCCAGCTCGTCAACTCGCTCTTCGACGCTCCCGCCTTCGGCCCGAACCTGCGCGCCGACTGGCAGGGCGACGAGTACGTCATCACCGTCGACCTCCCCGGCGTTCCCGCCGAGTCCGTCACCGTCGAGGTCACCGGGCAGACGCTCCGCCTGGCCGCCACCAGCGGCGAGTCCGAGTGGAGCCGCACGCTGCGCCTGGGTGGCTCGCTCGACCCCGACAAGGTCACCGCCCGCCACGTCGACGGCCGCCTCACCGTGCGGATCGGGCAGCACGATCAGCCGGCCGCCCGCCAGATCGCGATCGACACCGCGCCGGCGCCCGAGCAGACCGCGGCGATCGAGGCCGAGTCGTCCGAGCACGGCGATCAGTCGAGCGCGGCGAACGTCACCGAGTGACGCAAGTGGCCGGCGATCGCTTCGATCACCGGCAGCCGATCACGTGACGGCATCACGATGATCAACGATCCGACGCCCGGTTCGCCCTGCGCGAGCCGGGCGTCGGCCGCGTACGGCAGGACATCGAGCTCGACGCCCGTCGAACACACGACACACACCGGCGCCCCGTCCGCGGTCGTGCCGACGGCCACACACGGCACGGGGTCCTTGAGGTTGCGCCGCGGCACCGGCGGCTCGGCCGGCGCCAGCGCCGACGCCCCGACGAGTCGGGGCTGCTCGAGCAGGCGCCACCGCAACAGGCGCTCGGCAGCCAGCCGGTTGAGCGGGTGAGGCGCCGCCTCGGGCCGGCGATGCTCGGCCACCGCGGCCACCACCCGGGCCAGCGAGTCGACCGTGGGCACATCGCCGTGGAGCATCTGGAACGCTTCGCGGTCGTGGGCCCCGACGCCCACCTCCAGGCGGGTCGCGCCGAGGTACTCGTCGTCGACCACGCGGCACACCTCGAGCCCGGCCACCTCGCCGGCGAGCACACCGCCCTCGACGATCGGCGTGGCCCCACCCTCGACGATCAACGCGCGGAACGCCTCGTGATGGGCCGGCAGCTCGGGCACCGGTGGCTGCGGCTCGGCCACCGCCGGCAGGAGCGACCGGCCTTCGGCGTGCCACACGGCGATCGGGAAGGCGAACTCGGCCGCCCGCCGGGCGAGCACCCCCGTGCCGGCGTCGGCGACCAACTCGAGCCGCGACGCGTCGCGACGGAGCGCCCATGCCAGTGCCGCACCGAGGCGCGTCGCCGGGTCATCGTCGACGAGCACCCACGCGGTGTCACCGTCGACGAGAGCCGCCCCCGTGCCGAGCGGGACGGCTTCGGCCGCGACGCCCGCCAGGGCGCGCAGCTTGATCGCATTGAGGTGGCTGCGCCGGTCGGACATTGACGGGACGCTAGCGACCGGCCCGCCCAGGTTCACCGGAGGTCTGGGCGTGCCAGGAGGCTCAGCGGAACGACGCGAATGCCTGGAGCGGGTCGGGTTACTCGACGATGTAGGCGAAGACGTCGGCGATCACGTCCGACGTGGCGAGTTTGTTGGCGAAGGTGAGCGCGCCGGCGGTGCCGAGGCGGCAGATCACGAGGTTGGCGAGGGTCTGGCCGGGCAGCAGGTTGAGGTTCGAGGTGCCCGGCATCGCCTCGCCGGCCGGCCACACGGTCACGTACGAGGGGGCGCTGACGTTGGTGGCGGTGACGTTGAGCACCACCGCCGTGGCTCCGGCGGGCACGCCCGCCCGGCCGGCAACGGTGACGTCGATGGTGCGCCCGGCCCCGATCGGCTGCTTCGCGGCACCGAGCCCCTCGCGGGTGTCGAGCAGGCGCCGGGGGGCCACGGCGCGCAGGCGCCCGGCGCCGGGAGCGGCCGGAATGAAGTAGCCGAACACGTCGCCGATGGCGTGCTTGCCGGCCCCCGCTCCGTCGAGTTGCACGCGGCCACCCGTGCCGAGCCGCACGACGGCGAGGTTCGCCACGGTGTCGCCACGCCAGAAGTTGACGTTCGACGTCGCTGCGACCGGTTGCCCGGCGGGGCTGAGCCGGAGGTAACCGGGGGCGTCAGGCTCGGTGGCGGTGAGGTTCAGCACCACACCGGTGGCATCGGCCGGCACCCCGGCGTGCCCGCCGACGGGGATCGCGGCGGGGGCGAGGCGCCCGAGCGCCCCGGCCGCCACGCCGAGCCCGCTGCGAGTGTCGAACAGGCGCGTCGGGGCCAGCGGCACGAAGCGATCGCCGTCCGCGGAACCCATCGTGCAGTAGCCGAACACGTCGACGAGGCAGTCCGCCGCGCCGTGCGAGTTGTAGACCTCGATCGCTCCAACGGACCCGACGCCGACGGCCACCAGGTTGGGCACGGCCCGGCCCGGTCCCCCGTTGACGTTCGACGTTGCCGGCCGGGGCGTGCCACCCGGATAGACGGTGAAGTAGTGCGCCTCCGTGGCATCGACGGCGGTCACATTGGCGACGACCGCGGTGACCCCGTCGTGGGGAATCCCGGCCGCCCCGGCGATCGGCACCCGCAGTACGCCCCGCGGACCGAGCGCGGTCGCCGGCACCCCGCCGGTGCCGTCGCGCGTGTCGGCAACCCGCACCGGGGCGATCGGCACGAACGTCGACAACCCACCGACCACCGTCGGCAGCGGGGCAACGTTGCCATGGTCGTCGATGTGGCCGGCCGGGCGGCGGATCAGGCCGAGGTCGCCGAACTCGCCGCCGAGCACCGTGCTCGCGCCACCACCGAGCCAGCCGTCGATCAGCGACGCGTAGTAGGTGCGGACGTCGACGGTGGGTGCCATCCGCTGCCACTCACCCGGCGGCAGCGACGCCCGCGCGCCGTACATCCCGCCGCGCACGTTGGCACCGAACACCAACTGTGCGGACGCCGACCCGTGGTCCGTGCCGTGACCGGCGTTGGCGTGCGACGTGCGCCCGAACTCGGAGAACGTCATCACCGTCACCCTGCTCGCCCACCCCGGGTGAAGCGTGGCGTAGAAGCGCTGCACCGCGGCGTTGAGCTCGAACATGCGGGCCCCGTGCATCTTCGGTTGGCCGGCGTGGCTGTCGAAGTCGGCCCACCCGGCGGTGAGCACCCGGAACCCGAGGTTGGCGTTGATCAGCCGGGCGATCACCTCCATCCGGGTGATGATCTCGGGCACCAGCGGTGCGTCGGGTGGCGGGGCCGGCGGGTAGAACGGCGCGGTCGCGGCGACGACATCGAAGGCGTCGACGAACGCTTGGGTGACCGCCGACGGCCAACCACCGCCCGCACCCATCATCTTGCGCACCGCCTGGTAGCCACGCTCGCTGCGCGTGTCGGTTGCACTCCCCCACGCTGCCGCGGCGTCGGGGACGCCGGTCGCGCGGCTTTCCCCGCCGATCACGTGAAGCGGCACCGCGCTGCCGATCGATGCCCCGGCGTAGAGGTCGGGGCGCCCGCCGGTGTGGCCGTCGAGCCAGCGCCCCAGCCAGCCGCTGGTGGGCAGCCCGTGAGGCCGCCCGGCCATCCACTTGGCCATCGAACTGAAGTGCGACAGATCGGGATCGCCACCAGGACCGTGGGGGTAGCCGACGCCCTCGACGACGGCCAGCTGCCCGGCGTCCCACATCCGCTTGAACTCGGTGAGGTACGGGTTGAGCCCGTTGCCGTTGTCGAGCGGGAGGGTCTGTTCGGGAGCGATCGAGAGGTCGAGCGGCCCGTTGGTGGTGACCACATGGCGCTGCTCGTAGTAGGTGTCGTTGTCGGTCTGGACGACCGTGTTCAGCCCGTCATTGCCGCCGTACAACCCGATCACGACGAGGATTCCGTCGTTCGGGCCGACCGGGCCGAGTGCCCAGGCGGCCGGGTCGTGGCCCGGCACGAACAGGTCGAGCAGTGTCGCACTGCCCCCGGCCACGAGCCCCGCACCGGCGCCCATGCCGATCAGTTGGAGGAACTTCCGCCGGTCGAGCGCGTTGGGGGCGCGGTCGGGGCTCGCAAGGTGCGCCAGCGCATTGGCGGTGGAGATGTCGGTGGGCAGCATGATCAGGCGGCGTTCATCTCCGGGCTGACGTAGATCAGCTCGACCAGGTCGTGCAGCTCGTCGAGCTCGGCGTTGACCGCGAACTCGTCGAGTGCGGCGAGGGTGGCCGGGCTGAGCGAGATGCCCATCAGGTCGACGATCCGCCGCACGAGTGCTTGCCGGTTGGCCGGATCGCTGCCCGTGGCCCACACCTCCGAGCGCGGGAC
>JAEZFY010000206.1 GCA_023417265.1 Actinomycetes bacterium
GTGGAACACGCTCGTTGCCCGCGGGCGCGCCCGCGGCGAGCTGACGGCCGACGAGGTCGCCGTCGTGCTCCGTCACGTCGAACTCACCGGTGAGGCCCTGGCGGCGGCGATCGGCGCCTTGCGGGAGGCCGGCATCGAGATCGACGACACGGTTGCCGACGACGCCCCCGACTCCACGCCGCCGCGTGGCTCCGAGCGCGATCGCGACATGGCGGTCGTCATCGACGACGACGACGTCGAGCGCCTGCTCGGCCGGCGTCGGCGCCGGCGTGGCGCCAAGCGGGTCCCGAACCGGGGCGACGCCGGCACGTCCGACACGGTCCGGCTGTACCTGCGCGAGATCGGCCAGGTCGACCTGTTGACCACCGAGGACGAACGCCGTCTCGCGCAGCTGATCGAGGAGGGCCAGGTCGCCGCCGCCCAGATCGACGCCGGCGTCGACGACAAGACCGAGGAACGCCTGCTGATGCGGGCCGTGCAGCGCGGCGAGCGCGCCAAGAGCGAGCTCACCCAGGCCAACCTCCGCCTGGTCGTCTCGATCGCCAAGCGCTATTCGGGGCGCGGGATGCAGCTGCTCGACCTGATCCAGGAAGGCAATCTCGGCCTGATGCGGGCGGTCGACAAGTTCGACCACACCAAGGGCTTCAAGTTCTCGACGTACGCGACGTGGTGGATCCGCCAGGCGATCACCCGCTCGATCGCCGATCAGGCACGCACGATCCGCATCCCGGTGCACATGGTCGAGCACATGAACCGGCTGACCCGGATGCGCCGGCAGATGCACCAGCAACTCGAACGCGAGCCCACCGTCGACGAGCTCGCCGAGAAGCTCCAACTCGAACCCGACCGGGTGCGCGAGCTGATGCGGATCTCGCTCGATCCACTCTCGCTCGACTCGCCGGTGGGCGAGGAGGACGAGTCGAACCTGGCCGACTTCATCGAGGACTCGAGCGTCGACACGCCCGCGGACGCGGCCACTCGGGCGATGCTCCACGAGGCGGTCGAGGAAGTGCTCGGCGAGCTGACCGACCGCGAGCAGGAGATCGTGCGGATGCGCTTCGGGCTCGACGGCTCGCAGGCGCGCACGCTCGAAGAGGTCGGTCGCGAGTTCGGGGTCACCCGCGAACGGGTCCGCCAGATCGAAGCCAAGACGCTCGCCAAGCTGCGCCACCCGCACCGCTCACAACGCCTCCGCGAGTTCCTCGAAGTCGAATAGCCGAGCAGGCGTGTGTTGGCAATCAGCGAGGCGGTAGCGTGTCGGTTCGCCGATCCGGGATAGCTCAGTTGGCAGAGCAGCGGACTGTTAATCCGCCTGTCGCAGGTTCGAGCCCTGCTCCCGGAGCCAAGCCGAACGGGGCCCTGCGGGGCCCCGTTTCGCAGTTTTCGGCCGCATCAGCCGAGCCGGCGGCCGGCCCGTTCGCTCGGCCGCGGACGCGTCATCGCCAGTCCGGCCACGACCAGCCCGGCCGAGATGGCGAGGAACCCGAGATCCCACGGCAGCGGGTCGGCGACGTCGTCGCGCACGTGGTGGACCTGCAGGAGGTGATGGTCGACGAGGCCTTCGACGAGGTTGAAGGCCCCCCAGCCGATCAGCAGCCAGCCGATGATCACGCCCCAGTCGGGGAGCAGGGCCCGCGGGTCGGCCCGCTTGGTGCGGATCGCCAGCCACAGGGCGACCAACACGACCACGAAGGCGAAGGCGTGGAACACGCCGTCGGCGAGCGTGTTGCGCTCGAGACCGAGCACGGTCGTCATGTCACCGCGCTCGGTGTCCGAGATCATGTGGTGCCACTGCAGGATCTGGTGGAGGACGATCCCGTCGATGAACCCCCCGAGCCCGACGCCGAGCATGATCAGCGGTGTGCGGTAGCGAGTGGCGCTGCGCGAAGCAGGCGGCCGGGTGGCGGTGGCGGAGGGCATCGTCAGAGGCGTACCCGTGGGCGCAGACCGCCAACCCGCCGCCCGGGTAGCGTCGACCCCCGTCAGGGGGCGGTAGCTCAGTGGTCAGAGCAAGGGACTCATAATCCCCGGGTCGTGGGTTCGATCCCCACCCGCCCCACCGAGCAGGTCGGCGTAGTCGGGATGATCGTCGATGAACTGGGCGACGAACCAGCAGCGCGGCACCACCTGCAAGCCGTCGTCACGCGCGTCGTCGAGCGCCCGGCGGACGACCCGCTCAGCCAACCCTTGCCCGCGGAACGCGGGCTGTGTCTCGGTGTGCGGGAACACGATCTGGTCACCGCTGCGCACGTAGCTCACCGCGGATGCCAGCTCGCCGCGCACGCGTAGTTCGTAGCGACCGGCCTGCGGGTCGTTCTCGATCTCGACGTCCATCGTCGATGGCTACCCGTCCCGCCGCCGCACGAACCGCGCTAGCGAGGGTGCTTCCAATAGCCGCGCGCGACCACGGCCGTACGCGCCACCGCCCGATCCTCGAACAGGTGGCGTCGGAGGCGTTGGATCGCGGCGGCTTCGCCGGCCAGCCAGATCCGCTCGGGCAGCGCGGCGAGGGCCTCGACGGTCGGCGGGAGCATGTGCCCGGCGGGGACGCCCGGCTCGGTGACGATCCACGTCACGTGGGCCCGCGGGTGGCTGGGCAGGTCGATCACGGCCGACGGCTCAGCGACCTCGATCAGCACGTCGACCTCGGTGGTCGGCGACAGCCACGCCAGGATCTGCTCGATCGCCGGGAGCGCCGACTCGTCGCCGCCGAGCAGGTAGCTGCGGGCGTCACGCTCGAGCGGGTCGACCCGCCCGGGGCCGGACACGGCGACGGCGTCGCCCGGACGCACACCGCGGGCCCAACGCACCGCCGGCCCGTCCGCGTGGAGGACGACGTCGACGGCGAGGGAATCGTCGCCCAGGTCGCCGGGCTGCGGCGTCAGCGTACGAATCACGGGCCGCTCGCCCGAGGGCAGCAGGAACTCGTTCCCGGTCCACGTCGGCATGACGAGCGCACCGTCGTCGTCGGGGAGTAGGACGCGCACGCTCGTGGCCGGGCCAGCGGCGGCCAGCGCGGCGAGCCCGGGTCCGGCGAGTACGACGCGCCGCAGCCGCGGGCTGCGGTCGGTTGCGGACTGGACCACGGCGTGGACGAAGGCGGGCGGGGCGCGCCGGATGCGACTCGCCGCAGCGTCGGACTCCATCGTCACACTCTGCCACCCGGGCCGCGGGGTGGGGATCGCGGGGGACTGCCCCCTGCGGCCGCCGCGGCTGCGCCAGACTGCCCGGATGGCATTTGGTCAACCAGCAGGGCCGCCGGCGTCGGCGCGGCAAGTACGCGAGCTGCTGGAACTGCTCGAACGCGCCGGGCACACCGACTTCCGCGACGCCCGCGGGCCGATGGGCTTCACGCAGCGCCAGGCCGCCGGCAAGTTCACCGCCGACGAAGCGGCCGCGTTCATTGCCCAACTCGAGGGCGGCGAGCACGCACCCGCGCCGGCGATCGAACGCGGCCTGCAGGAGTTGTCCGACCAGCAGCTGGCAGCGGAGCTGCAGCGCCGCGGCTGGATCGTCGTCGAGCCGTGATCGTTCGAGCCCCGGCGGCGGGTCGACGACGGCGCTCAGTGGCGGTCGGTGTTGAGACGTAGCCAGCGGCAGCCGTAGCGGCCGAGCTCGACGCTGATCTGTCCGTCGGCCACGATCAGCGGCGTGGGTAGCCCGGGGCCGTCGTGGAGCATGTCGCACAGTTCGGCGCCGTCGTCGAGCTCGGCAACCGGCACGTCGACCGCGATCGGGTCGGCCGCCAAGTTGTGGAGCAGCACCACCGTGTCGCCCATGAACGTCACCTGATGGGCGAGCACGGCCGGCTCGTCGAGATCGTGCACGGTGACCGAACCCATTCCGAGCGTCGGGCATTCGCGAAAGCGTCGATTGAGACGCTGGATCCACGCCATCAGCGAGTCGGGGTCGTGCAGCTGTTCGGCGACGTTCACCCGGTCGGGCCCGAACTCGCCGTCGGGGAGTGGGAGGATCAGGTCGCGTGGCCGGGCCGTGCTGAACCCGCCGGTCGGCCCGGGCGCCCACTGCATCGGCGTGCGCACGGCCAGCCGGCCCGGCACGTCGAGGTTCTCGCCCATGCCGATCTCCTCGCCGTAGAACAGCACGGGCGTGCCGGGCAGCGCGTAGAGCATGCTGTACACCATCTTCAAGCGGTCCTTGTCGCCGCCGAGCATCGGTGGCAGGCGCCGGCGCAGGCCGCGGTCGAAGATCTGCATGCCCGGGTCGGGTCCGAACGCATCGAACACCTCTTGGCGTTCCGAGCGGGTCAACTTGTCGAGCGTGAGCTCGTCGTGATTGCGCACGAACGTCGCCCACTGGCCCTCCTTGGGGGCAGCCGGCCGGTCGCGCAGGGCGTGGGCGAGCGGCGAAGCATCGCCTCGGGCGAGCGCCAGGTACATCGCCTGCATACCGACGAAGTCGAAGCACATCGTCAACTCGTCAGCCTCGTCGCCGAAGAACGTGATCAGATCCTGGTAGGGCAGATTGACTTCGCCGAGCAGGATCGACTCGCCGTTGCGGCGGTGCATGAACGCCCGCAGGTCGCGCAGGAAGCCGTGTGGCTCGAGCAGCTTGGTCGGGTCGGCGGTGCCCTCGGTCTCGAGCAGGAACGGCACGGCGTCGACGCGGAAGCCGGACAGCCCGAGCTCCATCCAGAACCCGACGATCCGGGCGATCTCGTCGCGGACCTCGGGGTTGGTGACGTTGAGGTCGGGCTGGTGGCGGTAGAAGCGGTGCAGGTAGTACTGCCCGGTGCCGCGGTGGCGCGTCCACAGGCCGCCCTGCTCGCCGGGGAACACCTCGCCCTCGGGCCCGTCCTCCGGCGGGCGGTCGCGCCACACGTACCAGTCGCGGTAGCGGCTGTCGCGTGACGACTTCGAGGACTGGAACCACGGGTGCTGATCGGAGGTGTGGTTGACGACGAGGTCGGCGATCACGCGCATGCCGTGGTGGCGGGCGGTGCGCATGAACTCGACGAAGTCACCGAGCGTGCCCAAGCGCGGGTCGACGCTGTAGTAGTCGGTGATGTCGTAACCGTCGTCGCGGTTGCCGGTGGGGAAGAACGGCATCAGCCAGATGCACGTCACACCGAGCCGGTCGAGATGCTCGATCCGCTCGGTCAGCCCCCGGAAGTCGCCGATCCCGTCGCCGTCGGTGTCGGCGTACTTCTCGACGTCGACGCAGTAGATCGACGCGACTCGCCACCACTGGTCGGCGGCCCGGCTGGCCCTCATGGCCGCGTCACGTCGAGTTGTGGAAGCACGTCGGTCCCGAACGCGTCGATGAACTCGCGTTGGGACTGGCCGACGTGGTGGAGGAACACACCGTCGAAGCCGACCGCGGCGAGCGCACCGATCCGGTCGACGTGCTCGGCCGTGCTCGCCGAGATCAGCACGCCGTCGTGCATGTCCTCTGGGCGCACGTGCTTGGATGCCTCGTCGAAGTGGGCGACGTCGGGCAGGTCCCAGCTCACCGGCGAGGCGAACACGTTGCTACGCCACTGGTCGAACGCGATCTCGAGCGCGGTGTCGTCGTCGTCGGCGTAGGCGACGTGCACCTGCAGGTAGGCCGGGCCACGGCCGCCGGCGTCCCGGTATGCCGCCAGCACGGGGGCGACGCCATCGGGCTGACAGCCGACCGTGATCAAACCGTCGGCCCACCCGGCGCACCATGCCGCGGTCTTGGCGCTGACGGCTGCACCGACCAGCGGCGGCGCCTCGGCGGGACGGGTGTAGAGACGGGCTTCGTCGACCCGGACGAGACCGTCGTGGCTCACGGTCTCTCCCGCCATCAGACGGCGGATCACGTCGACGCACTCGAGCAGCCGCGTCTCGCGCACCTGCTTGCGCGGCCACACGTCTCCGGTGATGTGTTCGTTGGCGTTCTCGCCGCTGCCGAGTGCCGCCCAGAAGCGCCCCGGGTACATCGACGCCAACGTGCCGATCGCCTGGGCGATGATCGCCGGGTGGTAGCGCTGGCCGGGAGCGTTGACCACCCCGAACGGGAGGCTGGTCGCTTGCAGGGCGGCACCGAGCCACGCCCAGGCGAAGCCTGACTGCCCTTGGCGCTCGCTCCATGGGGCGAAGTGGTCCGAGCACATCGCCGCCGTGAATCCGGCCTGCTCGGCCCGGACGACGGCGTCGAGCAGCTCGCCGGGAGGGATCTGTTCGTGGGATGCGTGGAAGCCGACGATCGTCATGAGGGTGCGCCGTCGGGGCCACGCGGGAGCGGCGCAACCAACGGCGCACGGCCGGTACCCGCCGGTGCGACGGCGCAAACCGTGGGACCTTGGTCCCGCGCGGTTAGGGACGGGGGCCTCCGGTGACGTCCGGCGAGCTTGCTTAGTTTCGTGAGTATTCAAACAAGCTTCTGGAAGGAGCCCCAGTCATGACCATTCTCGACGAGCCGGTGACCAAGACCTCCGGCATCGAGTTCCCGTTCGCGGTGGCGCCCACCGCGGACAAGCCGCTCAAGGTGACGCGGCGTGGGATCGACAAGTTCTTGATCAGTTTCGGTGTGTTGGCGGCGGTCGTGTTCGCGGTTGCGGGTGCGTTGCTGAGTTGGGGTGCGAACTTCTCGGATGGGTATGTGCACGACGAGTTGA
>JAEZFY010000247.1 GCA_023417265.1 Actinomycetes bacterium
TCGATCGCGGCGACGAGGTCGTCATCGTCACCGGCGACCGCGACAGCTATCAGCTCGTGCGCGACCCGCACGTCAAGGTGCTCTACAACAAGCGCGGCGTCAGCGACTACTCGCTCTACGACGAGGCGGGGATCCTCGAGAAGACCGGCGTCACCCCGGCGATGTACCCGCAATACGCGGCGCTGCGCGGCGACACCAGCGACAACCTCCCGGGCGTACCGGGCGTCGGCGAGAAGACCGCGGCCAAGCTGATCACGCAGTACGGCGGGCTCGACGGGATCTTCGCCAACGCCGCCGCGCAGACCCCCAAGCTGGCCGCCAGCCTGGCCGAGCACGAGGCCCGCGCCCGCCAGAACTTCGAGCTCATGCTGCTCCGCCACGACGCCCCGCTGGGAGAGCTCGAACTCGACCTCGACGACGTCTCCCTGCAACCCAAACCCGACGAGCTCCAGCGCCTGTTCGACTTCCTCGAGTTCCGCACGCTCGGCGATCGCCTCGCCGACGTGCTCGGGCCGACCTCGGGCGTCCGCACGAGCGCCCCCCGCGACGAACTGGTCGCCGAGGTCAGCGAACTCGGCGACCCTGCCGAGGCGGCCGCCGCGATCGCCGCCGCGCGACCGCTCGACGTCGCGGCCGCGTGGGCCGGGACGCCGGGTCGCAGCGACCTGCTCGGTATCGCCTTCGTCCGCGATCCGAGTCTGAGCGCGGTGGCGTGGGTGCCGATCGCGACGTTGAACGCCGGGGCGGCACGCGCGCTCGCGGCTCACCCGGAGGTGCGCGGCCACAACGTCAAGGAGCTGATGCGGTCGTTGCTCGAACTCGGCCACGAACTGCGCGGCCTCACCCTCGACACGGCGATCGCCGCCTACCTGATCGACCCGGCCGAGGCGCGCTACGAGCTCGGCGACCTGATCGAGAAACACACCCAGTTCGCGCGCCCGTCGGGCGAGGCGCCGACCGCCGGCGGGCAGCTCGGATTCGACCTCGACGGCACCGGTACGTCGCCAGCTCAGCGCGCCGGCCGCGACGCGCTTGCCGTGCATCACGTCGCTGCGCCGATCGTCGCCAGCCTCGAAGCCCAGGGCATGGCCGAGCTGTACCGCACGATCGAGAACCCGCTGGTGTGGGTGCTCGCCAAGATGGAGCACGTCGGCGTCGGCGTGGACGCCACGACGCTGCGCAGCATCAACGCCCGGCTCACCGCCGAGGCCGAGCAGCTCGTCACCGAGTTGCGGCGCGTCGCCGAACGGCCCGACCTCAACCTCAACTCGCCGACCCAGCTGCGGGCGCTGCTGTTCGACGAGCGCGGGCTCAGCCCACTCGGTGTCAAGAAGACCAAGTCCGGCTATTCGACCGACGCCCAGACGCTGGCCAAGCTGGTCGACCAGTGGCCCGAGTTCATCGTGCCCCTGCTGCGCCACCGCGAGGTCGAGAAGCTGCGCGGCACGTACGGCGACGGGCTGCTCGCCGAGGTCTGCGACGACGGCCGCATCCATGCCTCGTTCAACCAGACCGTCGCCCGCACCGGCCGGCTCAGCTCCGACCGCCCGAATCTGCACAACATCCCGGTCCGTACCGACGAAGGGCGCGTGTTCCGCACCGCCTTCGTGCCACGGCCGGGGCACACCCTGCTCGTCGCCGACTACAACCAGATCGAGCTGCGCTGCATCGCCCACCTCGCCCACGACCCGGGCCTGATCGACGCGTTCACCGGCGGACAGGACATCCACAACGCCACCGCCGCCCGGATCTTCGCGGTCGAGCCGGCGCAGGTGACCCTCGAGATGCGCTCGAAGGCGAAGATGGTGTCGTACGGGCTCGCCTACGGGATGGAGGCGTACGGCCTCGGGCAACGCCTCAACATTCCCACCGACGAGGCCGCCAAGATCCTCGACGCCTACTTCGTGGCCTTCCCGAACGTCAAGCAGTACATGGATGACACCGTGCTCGAGGCACGCAAGAACGGCTACACGGAAACGCTGTTCGGCCGTCGCCGTCCGATCCCCGAGCTGCTCAACCCGAATTGGCGGATCCGGCAGGCGGGCGAGCGCCAGGCGATGAACGCCGGCATCCAGGGGCTCGCCGCCGACATCTTCAAGGTCGCCCTGGTGCACATCGATGCGGCCCTGATCGACGGCGGGTTCGCCAGCGAACTCGTGCTGCAGGTGCACGACGAAGTGATCCTCGAGGTTCCCGACGACGAGCGCGACACGGTCGGGCCGCTGGTCGTCGATCTGATGCGCGGAGCGGCCGAACTCGACGTTCCGCTCGAAGTCAACGTTGCCTGGGGCCACACCTGGGCCGACGCGAAGGGATGACCCCCATGTCCGAAGCCGTAGACACCACCACGCCCGATACTGCAGAGACGCCCGCCGGCGCCCCGGCGCACCCGTTCCGGAACGTGGTCCCCGCCCCCGAGGCGCTGTACGAGCTGTACCGCCAGCCGCACGACGGCGTGCGCCGCAAGAAGTTCGCCGGGATCGACGCCGCCAGCGCCCGCTTCATCGGCATGAGCCCGTTCCTGCTGGTGGGAACGGTCGGCGCCGACGGCAGCGTCGACGTGTCACCGCGCGGCGGCGCCCCGGGGTTCGTCCGCATCCTGCGCGAGGACGACGCCGACTACGTGCTGATCCCCGACCTCAACGGCAACAACCTGCTCGACTCGCTCCAGGCGGTCGCCGCCAACGGCCGCGCCGGGTTGCTGTTCACCGTGCCCGGCAACACCGAGACGCTGCGTGTGAACGGCGACGCGTGGGTGGTCACCGACGATGCCGTGCTCGACATGTTCACCGAGTTCCGCCGCCCGACGACGGCGATCGCCGTACGGGCCGACGAGGTGTTCGTGCACTGCGCCAAGGCGTTCCGCCGGTCCCG
>JAEZFY010000259.1 GCA_023417265.1 Actinomycetes bacterium
GTGTTGGCCGGTGGCGCCGTGGTGGTGGGCGCCGGCAGCGTGGTGGTGGGCGCGGCGGTGGTCGGCGGCGCGGCTGCCGGGGCGTCGCCGCCGTTCAGGGTGACGAACGTGATCGCGGCAACGGCCATACCGGCACACACCGCGATCGCCCCGCCGACGGCGCGCTTCGACCGGACGAGCCGGCCGACATCGAGCTTGCTTCCGACCCGCGCCCCGACCCCCTTCCCGACCACCATGTCAGTTTGCCACCGATAGCGGGCGGCGGCCACCGGTTTCGAGGATCCGCCCGGCTGCCGCCCCGCCGCTGGCGATGCACGCCGGCACGCCGATCCCGTGGTAGCTGGCGCCGGCGAGGTGCAGCCCGGCCGGCAGTTCGGCCTCGGCGCGGGCGACCCGATCGGCGTGATGCGGCCGGTACTGCGGGAACGCGTCGACCCAGCGCGTGAGCGCGACCTGCTCGGGCTGCAGGTCGATGGCGAGGTGTCGGCTGGTCTCGTCGACCGCTGCGGCGACGAGCGCGTCGTCGTCGACGGCGTCGATCGGTAGACCGTCGCGGCCGAGCGAGATGCGCAACACCTGGGCCCCGTCAGCCGGGCGCCAATGGGCCCACTTCTGGGAACCGAACGAGGCTGCCGTGACGAGCCGCTGGTCGGGCTTGGGCACCAGGTAGCCGCTCAGGCCACCCAGTCGAGCAGGCCACGCGGCGGCGGGCACGGCGAGCCGCACCATCGCGATGTCGGCGTACTCGATGCCGGAAAGCAGCGCCGCGGTCGGCCCGGCGACGTCGGCGAGCAGGCGCGCGGTCGCCCGGGCCGGGCCGGCCAGCACGACGTGGTCGAAGCGTTCGCCGTCGACGCACCAGCCTGCTCCGTCGGGTGCCAGTTCGATCGCCTGGCGACCGGTGTGCAGACGCGCGCCGTGGGCGGTGGCGTACGCCGCGGCGGCGTGGGCGAGTCGGGCCATACCGTCGCGCGGGGCGGCGAAGATCGCTCCGGCACCGGCCGGCGCGGCCGGAGCCCGCCGTTTGGCGGCGCGGGCGCCGAGCAGCAGGCTTCGGTGGGTGCTGGCCAGTTGGGCGAGCTGGGGCACCGATTGGAGGCTCGAGCGGTCGGTGTCGGTGGCGTAGATCGAACCGACGAGGGCGTCGACGAGACGCTCGTGGACCTCGTCGCCGAAGCGCCCGCGCACGAGCGCGCCGAGCGTGTCGGCGTCGGCCGGGTGGCGTCCCCTGCTGCGCGGGAGCAGCGGCTCTGCGGCGGCGCGCAGTTTGCCGCGCCACGACAAGAGCCCGCTCGTGGCAAAGGGGCGCAGCTCGGCTGGTACGCCGAGCACGAGCCCGCCGGGCAGTTCGTGGAGGCGGCCGTGCCACACCGCCGCGTGGGTCGGTTCGGGAGCGGTCAGGTCGGCATCGGCGAGGCCGATGCGACGCGCCAGGCCGACCGCGTGCGGCACGCGGGTGAGGTAGGCGTCGGCCCCTTCGTCGACCGCAGCCAGCCCGGCGAACGGCGAGCTGCGCAGCTTCCCGCCGAGCTCTGGGCCGGCCTCCCACAGCTCGGTGTCGGCACCGCCATCGGCGAGCGCCACGGCGGCGGCCAGCCCGGTGATGCCTCCGCCGACGACGAGCGCCCGCAGGCGACGGTCAGGCATCGTGGATCGCGCCGGCGAGCCCGGCCATCACGGCCGGATCGGCGTTGACGCAGCGCGTGCGATCGAACGCCAGCCCGGCGAGGGTGGCGTGGTGGCGGGCTTCGATGTCGAGGTCGTAGAGCACTTCGAGGTGGTCGGCGACGAATCCGACCGCGCTGACGATCAGGGTGTCGACATCGCCGAGTTCGCCCGAGCCGATCAGTTCGACCACGTCGGGCCCGAGCCACGGCTCGGGGGTGCGTCCGGCCGACTGCCACGCGAGCTGCCAGTCGCTGTCCTCGCGGAGCCCGAGCCGGCCGGCCACCGCCTCGGCCGTGGCGCGCAGTTCGTTCGGGTACGGGTCGCCGGTGGTGAGGATCCGGGCCGGCAGCGAGTGGGCGGTGAACAATACGCGCGTGCGCCCACTGGCGATCGCCAGGCGGTGCTGCAGGTCGGCGGCGACGAACTCGACGAACTCGGGCAACCGAGCCCACGAGCGCACGGCCCGGACCGCCACGCCGGTGCCGTCGGCGGCGGCCTCGACGCGACGCACGTACTCGCCGACCGACAGCTCGGAGTCGTGCGGGGCGAGCACGGCCGCGACGATCGAGCCGTATCCGGCGGCGACCGCCTCGCCGACCGTCTGCTCGATCTTCGGGTCGGCGTGCTTGAGGCCGAGCATCACCGTGTAACGGCCGGGGGCGAGCTCGTCGAGCGCGGCCTGCACGGCGTCGCGCTGCTCGGCCGTGCGGGCGGCGAGCGGGGAGAGGCCACCGATCGCGTCGTAACGCGCGGTCAGGTCGGCGAGCTGCTCGGGGGTCGGCGGGCGCCCGCGGCGGATGTCGGTGTAGTACGCCTCGATCGCGTCCGCCGACGGCGGCGTGCCGTAGGCCATCAGCACCACGGCGACGCGGTCGCGATTCATCCGCGGCCTGCCGTCGCCGCGTGGACGAGGTCGACGACCTCGCGCAGCACGCCGGGGTCGCTGTCGGGGTGGACCCCGTGACCGAGGTTGAAGATGTGCCCGGGATGAGCGGCGTTGTCGGCGAGCACTGCGCGTGCGCCGGCGAGCGCGGGGCCGGCACCGGCCAGCACGAGCGCCGGGTCGAGGTTGCCCTGCACGACGAGGTCGTCGCCGAGCCGGGCCCGCGCGCGTGCGATCGGGGTGCGCCAATCGAGGCCGAGCACGGCCGGCCCGGCCCGGTGCATCAGCTCGAGCAGATGGTCGCAGCCGATGCCGAAGTGGATGCCGGGAACGTCGGGGTAGCGGGCCGCCAACTCGGTGAAGACCCGCTGCGAGTGCGGCAGCACGTACGTGGCGTAGTCGGCCGCGGCGAGCGTGCCGGCCCACGAGTCGAACAGCTGGAAGGCGCGCGCGCCGGCATCGAGTTGGGCGCCCACGAACGCGATCGCCGAATCGGCGAGGCGCGCCATCAGTGCGTGCCAGAGCTCGGGATCGGTGTGCAGGAGCTGCTTGGTGTGGCGATAGTCGCGGCTCGGGCGGCCCTCGATGAGGTACGAGGCGACCGTGAACGGCGCTCCGGCGAACGCCAGCACCGGTACGTCGGCGGGCAGTTCGGCCACGACGAGGCGGACCGTCTCGGTGACGTAGGGGATGTCGCCCGGTTCGAGCGGGCGCAGGCGGGCGAGATCGGCGGCCGAGCGGAACGGCTGCTCGGCGACCGGGCCGGTGCCGGGCGCGACGTCGATGCCGAAGCCGACGGCATGGGCGGGCACGACGATGTCGCTGTACAGGACGGCCGCGTCGACCCCGTAGCGGCGCACCGGCTGGAGCGTGATCTCGGCGGCGACGTCGGGCTTGCGGATCGCGTTGAGGATCGATCCGGGGCCGCGCACGGCGTGGTATTCGGGCAGGCTGCGCCCGGCCTGGCGCATGAACCACACCGGTGTGTGCTCGGCGGGCTCGGCCCGGCTGGCGTTGAGGAACGGGGAGCTGGTCGCGGCGGTGGCCATGGCGACATGGACGCTATCGGCGGGACCCGAACGGGGCCCGGTGGCGCCCGGGCGCAACGCGCGATCGGGAATCGAACCGGCCCCGATAGAGTTGCTCGACCCAGATGCACCCCCTGTCGGCGCATCGTGCACCCTCGATGACCCAGCACCACCCGGACCTCGTTGACGAGCAGGCGTACATCGATCACGCCTATGCCTGCCTTGCTGCCAGCCGCCAAGCGGCCTGGAAGCTACGGGACCTCAACGAAGCCGACCTGGGTGGCACGTTCCAGGCCCGCTTCGAGCGCAACGCCTTCGACGAGGCCCTGATCAAGCGCCTCGCCGATCTCGAACTCGGCAACGCGGCGCTCGTGTTCGGCCGGATCGACCGTTACGCCGAGCGCCCCGACGGGCAGCTCGAGAGCTATCACATCGGCCGCTTGGCGGTGGCCGACGCCGACGCCGAGCCGGTGGTGGTCGACTGGCGGGCGCCGGTGGCCGAGCCGTTCTACCGCGCCACCGGGCGCGAGCCGATGGGGCTCGCCCGGCGGCGCCACTTCGCCGTTGAGGGTGGGCGCCTGCTCGGCATCGAAGACGAGCTGTTCGGGGCGGGGCACCTCGGCATCGGTCACGACGAGGGTCTCGACGACGGGGTCGCGGCCTCGCCCAACGACACCGGCCAGACCGGTCTGCGCGGCTATTCGACGTTGATCGCCTCGCTCGAGCGTGGCCGCACCGGCACGCTCGGCGACATCGTCGCCACGATCCAGGCCGAGCAGGACGAGATCATCCGGTCGCCGCAGGCCGGCGTGCTCGTGGTCCAGGGTGGCCCGGGCACCGGGAAGACGGTCGTCGCCCTTCACCGTGCGGCGTACCTCCTGTACACCCACCGGTTCCCGCTCGAAGACCAGGGCGTGCTCGTGATCGGGCCGAACCGGGTGTTCCTGCGCTACATCGAGCAGGTGCTGCCGTCGCTCGGCGAGGCCGGCGTCGAGCAGGTCGTGCTCACCGATCTCGTGCCCGGCGTGACGTTCGCCCGGGGTGCCGAGGGCGAGGCCGACTCGTCGCTGGCCGCGCGTGTCAAGGGCGACGCCCGGATGAGCGACGTCATCGACCGCGCCGTCAGCGACCGCGAGCGGCCGTTGCGCGACGACCTCGTCGTGCCGTTCCGTTCCGGTTATGTGCGCCTCACGGTCGCCCAGTCGGCGCACATCGTGCGCCAGGCGCGGCGCCGCTTCCGGCGCCACAACGCCGCCCGCCGGTGGGTCGAGGGCGAGGTCTGGCAGGCGTTGGCACAGTCCTACCGAGCCGGCGAGGTAACCCCTGGCGAGGTGCGCAGCGAGGTTCGCCGGCTGCCCGACACGCGGCGCGCGCTGGAACGGATGTGGCCGGTGCTGACGCCGGCCGAGCTGCTCCACGACCTGTACGGGTCGATGGCCTTGCTGCGGCTGGCGGCCGCCGACACGCTCGACGAGTGGGAGTACAAGGCGCTCTACCGCCCGCGCCAGGAGACGGTCGGCGACGTGCGCTGGAGCGTCGCCGACGCGGCCCTCCTCGACGACGCCCGCGAGGTACTCGGGCCGATTCCGGGCAAGGACGGCCGGGTCGACGACAGCGACGAGATCCGCACGTACGGTCACATCGTCATCGACGAGGTGCAGGACCTCACGCCGATGCAGCTCAAGATGGCCACCCGGCGCTCGCTCAACGGCTCGCTCACGGTGGTCGGCGACATCGCCCAGGCAACCGGGCCGCTGGCACCGGACAGCTGGGACGACGTGCTCGCCCACCTGCCCGACAAGAAGCCGGCCCGGGTGGTCGGGCTGTCGGTCGGCTACCGCATCCCCGCCCAGATCATGGAGCTCGCCAACCGGGTGATGGAGGCGGCGACGCCGGGTCTGCGGGCTCCTCGGGCCGTGCGCGTCGGCGAGGTCGGACCGCGGGTCACCCGTGTGGCGGCGCTCACCGAGGGCGTCGTGGCGGAGGTGCGCACCCTCGCCGGCGAGCTCAGCTCCGGCAGCGTCGCCGTGGTGGCCCCCGACGCCCTGTGCGACGAGCTCTCCGCCGGTCTCACGGCCGCCGGCCTCGAACACGGTCGGGCGGCGACCACCGGCCTCGATCAGGCGCTCACGGTCGTCCCCGTGAGCGTCGTCAAGGGGCTCGAGCTCGACGCCGTGGTGGTGGTCGAGCCGGCGCGGATCGTGGCCGACAGCGAGCACGGCCTGCGCTCGCTGTACGTCGCCCTCACGCGCTCGACGCAGCGCCTCAGCATCGTCCACGCCGACGAACTGCCGGCCCCCCTGCGCTGATCAGCCCGACCGCGTGAGCAGCGTGCGCACGCGACGCGCCGAGGTCGGACGCGGTGGCGACGGGCGGGTCAGGCCGGTGAACACCGGGATCGACAGGTGGGCGATCGGCCCGATCAGCACCGCGAACGCCACGGTGGCGACGCCGATCGAACCGCCGAGGGCGACGCCCGCGGCGAGCACGCACACCTCGATCGCGGTGCGCACCGTGCGCACGCTCCAACGCCGCTTGGAGATCGCCGTCATCAGCCCGTCGCGGGGCCCCGGTCCGAAGCGGGCGCCGATGTACATCCCGGTGGCGACCCCGTTGATCGCGATCCCGGCGGCGACGAGCGCGATCCGTACGAGCAGCGAATCCGGGGTGGCGTCGGGCAGCAGGTGCGCCGACACGTCGATGAACGTGCCGACGAGGATTGCGTTCGACACGGTGCCGAGCCCCGGGCGCTCGCGCAACGGGATCCAGGCCAGCAGGACGACGAAGCTGACGGCGACGATCGTGGGGCCGAGCGACCAGCCGAGACGGTCGGCCAGGCCCGTGTGGAACACGTCCCACGGCGGCACGCCCAAGTCGGCGAGCACGAGCAGGGCGATCGCGAACCCGAACAGGAACAGTCCCACGTAGAGCAGCGTGAGGCGGACGAACACGCCTGCACCGTAGCGACGCGTAGCGACGCGTGGCGGGTGCTGTGGCTGCCGGTCAGGCGGCGTAGTTGGCGACGACCTGCTGCATCAGCTTGTAGCCCTTGCTGGCGTCGGCCGGACGCGTGCGGGCGACGCCCGTGCGGGCCAGGTCGAGGGCCACCTCGAACTGGTACACCGAGTCGAGCGCCGTGGCCCGGATCTGCGGCTCGGCGGCGTCCCACAGCGCCTCGATCCGGGCGAGCGTCGGCGCCGGGGCGTCGCCGGCGATGATCCGTTCGTCGAGGTCGAGCATCAGCGTGGTGATCTCGTCGAGCAGCTCGGCGACCGGCGCGTTCGGGTCGACCGGGGCGAGCGTGGTGGTGCTCGCCGTGGCGGGCATCGTCGTCGCCGACGACTCGATGTACGTGTCGCCGCACGCTCCAAGCGTGAGCCCCCCCAGGGCCAGCGCCGCGATCAGTTGGTGTCGTCGGCCCCCACCGGAGGGCGCGTTCATGCGGTGACGAGGATCCGTTCGCTGGCGAAGGCGCCGACGCCGACGTGGTTCCCCTCGATCTCGATCGTCAATGTGCCGTCGGGCGAGGCGGCCGTCACCACGCCGGTGCGACCCGGGCGCAACGACGAGCCCTCGAGGAACTCGAGCAAGCCGGGCGTGAACTCGAGCTCCTCAGGAATCCGTCGCACGGTGAAGGGTTTGCCGACCGGATGGGTGGAGAGCGGCACGGCGCCCGAGTCGACGTAGTCGGAGCCCGGGATCGGGTTGCCGTGCGGGCACGTGGTGGGCGAGCCGAGCAGCTCGTCCATCGCCACCTCGACGCTCTCGCTCATCACGTGTTCCCACTTGCCGGCCTCGTGGTGCGCTTCGGCCCACGAGAGCTTGAGGATGTCGGTGAGGAATCGTTCGGCCAGGCGGTGTCGGCGGACGACCCGCTCGGCGAGCTCCTGACCTTCGGCGGTGAGCAGGATCTTGCCGTCGTTGGTGATCAGGCCGACGGTTTCGAGTTTGCGGATCATCTCGCTGACTGCCGGGCGGCTGACGTCGAGCCGTTCGGCGATGCGGGCCTGGATGATGTCGACGTCGTCCTCGGCGAGCTCGAAGATGCACTCGCAGTACTCCTCGAACGCAGGGTGGTGCTCTCCGGGTGCGGGCATGCCGACAGTCTACGCCCGGGGTTCAGCGGCGTAGCCGGCGCAGCCAGCTCTCGGCGTAGCGCAACCGGCGCTGCAGCTGGTCGGTGGTGGCCATCGACACCTTGGAGATGCCGGCCAGGCGATTCATCTCGGCCTGCACGCGGGCGTGACTCCAGCCGGTGATGTCGACCAGCCGCTTGGCGATGTCGGCGTTGCGGGTGCGTAGGTCGTCCTTCTGCTCGGCGACGCTCAGGCTGCTCCAGGCGACGAGCCCGGCTTCGGTGGGCACCGGCGGCAGATCGATCGTCAGGTCGGCGTCGTCGGCAAACACTGGCTCGGGCACGTCGGGCTCGACGTCCCAGCTCGAGTCGAAGTGCTGGACGCCGGCCTCGGTGACGGTGTGGAAGCGGATCGCGGTGGCGGTCGCCGACACCACCGAGAACAACGACAGCTGCTCGGGACGCAGGTCGTCGTCGTGGACCTGGACATCGAAGTCGGCGTCGCGGTCGGGGCCCTCGGCGAGCGCGTCGTCGGGGCGTGGGGGGTTGAGCACGTGGCGGCGGGCCTCGGCGATCTGGAACGCGTGGTGCCGCAACCGCGGGTCGTCGGGCACGTACACATACGCCTTCTGTGGCCCGCGCCCGTGCTGCCAGCGCACGAACCGGCCGACCGCCTGGCGGAAGAACAGCTCGGTCGACGTCGTGGTGGCGTAGACACCGACCCGCAAACGCGGGATGTCGACCCCTTCCGACACCATCCGGACCGACACGAGCCAGGGCCGGTCGTTACCGGCGAACTCGGCGATCTTCTTCGAGGCGCCCGGGTCGTCGGACACGACGACGTCGGCCGGAGTCCCGAGCCGGTCGCGCAGGAGCCGGGCGATCGACTGGGCGTGACCCTGATCGATCGCGATGACGAGCCCGCCGGCGTCAGCCTGGCCGCCTTGCTCCGGCGCGCCGCTGCGAATCGCCTGCAGCCGGCGGTGGGCCTCCAGAATCACCGTCGGCAGCCAGTCGCCGTCGAGTGACAAGGCGGTGCGCAGCCGTGCCGACACCTGGTCGGACGCCAGCTCGTCGGCGAAGCTCGCCCGCAGCACGTCGCCCGACGGGGTGCTCCACTCCATCTGCCCGTCGACCCGGGGGAAGTACACCGGACGGACGACGCCGCCGTCGCGGAGCGCGTCGGCGTAGCCGTACACGTAGTCGGCATGGGCGAGGTCGCCTTCGGCGGTGGCGTCGTAGCGCACGAACGGGATCCGCGCCGAGTCGCTCCGGAACGGGGTCCCGGACAGCGCCAGGCGCCGCGCCGCGTCGGCGAACGCAACCCCCACCGAATCGCCCCACGCCCGCTCGTGCCCGGCGTGGTGGATCTCGTCGAGGATCACCAACCCCTCGGCGCTGAGCGTGCGCAAGCGGGCCGCGGCGGCCCCGGTGGCCACCTGCTGGTAGGTGGTGACGAGCCCGTGGACGTCGCGGGCGAGCCCGCCGTCGGGTGCCCAATCCGGGTCGAGCTGGAGCCCGAGGCGGTGAGCGGCGAGCGACCACTGGACCTTGAGGTGGCTGGTGGGGGCGACGACGACGAGCCGGCGGTTGGCGCCGCCCTCGGCGGACCACGCGGCGAGCTGGGCGCGGGCACACGTGAGCGCGAACGTCGTCTTGCCGGCGCCCGGCGTGGCAACCGCCAGGAAGTCGGGCGTCGGCGCGCCGCGGAACAGGTCGAAGGCAGCGCGCTGCCAGGGGCGCAACGTGACGGTGGACATGGGGGAGAGGGGGGACCGCGGCGGGGTCGCCACCGTAACGTCGTCGCCGGTGGTTCGGAAACGCTCGCTGGTGGCCTGTCGGAGCCCCGGCCGCAGCTGCCAGACTGCGGGCATGCCCGGCTCGTTGGTGCTCCGTTCGGTGAGCGTCAGCCGTGGTTCCCGGCTCGTGCTCGCCGACGTCGACGTCACGGTCGCGCCCGGCCACCGGATCGGCGTCGTCGGCCCGAACGGGGTCGGCAAGTCGACGCTCCTGGCGGTCGCCGCCGGCGAGCTCCAACCGGACGCCGGCGAGGTCCGCCGGGCCCCGGCTGCGGGCACGGTCGGCCACCTCCGCCAGGAGCCGCAGCGCACCGCCGAGACGGTGCGCGCCCAGCTCACCCGGCGCACGGGCATCACCTGGGCCCAGCACCAGCTCGATCAGGCCACCCACGAACTCGCCACCGACGTCGACGGGGCCGCCACGCGCTACGACATCGCTCTGACACGGTGGATCGCGCTCGGCGCAGCCGACCTCGACGCCCGCATCGGGTCGATCGCCGACGAGCTCGGGCTCGCCGAATCGCTGCTCGACCAGCCGGTCATCACGCTCTCGGGCGGCCAGGCCGCGCGGGTGGGGCTGGCGGCGCTGCTCCTGTCGCGGTTCGACGTGTACCTCCTCGACGAACCCACCAACGACCTCGATCTGGACGGGCTCGACCGGCTCGAGGCGTGGGTGCTCGGCAACGCGGCGGGGATGCTGATCGTCAGCCACGACCGGCGCTTCCTCGATCGGGTCGTCACCGACGTCGCCGAGCTCGACGAGTTCACCCACACGCTGAGCCTGTACGGCGGCGGCTACCGGGCCTATCGCGACGAGCGCGAACGAGCCCGCCAGCACGCGTGGGAACGCTTCGACGAGTACGACAGCCAGCGCAAGAGCCTCGCCAGCCGGGCCCAACAGCAACGCGAATGGGCCTCGCAAGGCGTCGCCCGCGTGCGCCGCTCGCACAACGACGAGCCCGACAAGAACATCCGCCGCTACCGCAAGGCGCAGACCGAACAGCTCGCCGCCAAGTCGGCCCAGACCCAACGCGCGATCGACCGGCTGGAAACGGTCGACAAGCCGCGCGAGTCGTGGCGGCTCGAGCTCGACATCCCGAGCGCCGGGCGCAGTGGCGACATCGTCACGCGCTGCACGAGTGCGGTGGTGCGCCACGTCGGCTTGTCGGGCGAGCCCGGCTTCCAGCTCGGCCCGCTCGACCTGCAACTCGAGTACGGCGAGCGGGTCGCCCTGGTGGGGCCGAACGGGGCCGGCAAGTCGACCCTGATCGACCTGATCGTCGGCCGGCTCGATGCCAACGAGGGCCACGTCCAGCGCGGGGCGAGCGTCGTCGTCGGCGAGATCGAGCAGGTGCGCGCCCAGCTCACCGGTGCCGACACCCTGCTCACCGCGTTCCAGGAGGCGACCGGTCTCACCGTCGCCGACGCGCGCACGCTGCTGGCCAAGTTCGGCCTTGTCGGCGAGCACGTCACCCGCCCGACCGCGTCGTTGTCGCCGGGCGAGCGCACCCGCGCCGGGCTCGCCCTGGTGATGGCCAACGGCGCCAACCTGCTCGTGCTCGACGAGCCCACCAACCATCTCGACCTGCCCGCGATCGAACAGCTCGAGCAGGCGCTCGACTCGTTCGCCGGAACCGTGCTGCTGGTGACCCACGACCGTGAGCTGCTCGACCGCGTGCGCGTGACCCGCACGATTCGTCTCGAGGGCGGACGGCTCGTCACCGAACAGGACTGAAACTGTCCCGATCGGGGCATAGCGTCACCCCATGGCCGATCACCCGGTGCTCGCCGCCTTCTCGCCGGCGGTGCGCGAGTGGTTCGCCGCCGCGTTCCCGGAGCCGACCCCGCCGCAGGTCGCCGGCTGGCCGCACATCCAGGCCGGCGCCAACACCCTGATCTGCGCCCCCACCGGCTCCGGCAAGACCCTCACCGCGTTCCTCGCCGCGATCGACCAGCTCGTCGTCACCCCGCCATCGGACGACAAGGCCGTGCGCACCCGCGTGCTGTACATCTCGCCGTTGCGGGCGCTGGCGTTCGACGTCGAGAAGAACCTGCGCTCGCCGCTCAACGGCATCGGGCTGGCGGCCGAGCGGCTCGGCGTCGAGTTCCATCCGCCCACGGTGGCGATGCGCACCGGCGACACGCCGGCCAACGAGCGCCAGAAGCTGATCCGCCGGCCACCCGAGATCCTGATCACCACCCCCGAGTCGCTGTACCTGATGCTCACCTCGTCGGCGGCCGAAACGCTCGGCGGCGTCGAGACCGTGATCATCGACGAGATCCACGCGATGGCCACCACCAAGCGCGGCGCCCACCTCGCGCTCACGCTCGAGCGGCTCGAGGAGATCACCGGACGTCCGCCGCAGCGGATCGGCCTGTCGGCCACCCAGCGCCCGCTCACCGAAACCGCCCGCTTCCTCGGCGGGTTCACCGACGACGGCTCGCCGCGCCCCGTCGAGATCGTCGACGCCGGAAGCCGCAAGCAGATCGAGGTCGAGGTCGTCGTGCCGGTCGACGACATGAGCAATCCCGGCGCCGCACTCGGGCCGCCATCGGGCGACCCCCACGACGCCACGCCGCGCAACTCGATCTGGCCGAGCATCTACCCGCGCGTGCTCGACCTGATCCTCGAACACCGCTCGACGATCGTGTTCTGCAACGGGCGACGGGCCACCGAACGGATCGCCGCCAAGCTCAACGAGTTGTACCTCGAGCGACTCGCCAGCGAAGCCGGCGAGGGAACCGCCCCCGAGATGCCCACCCACGATCTCGTGCTCGCCCACCACGGTTCGCTGGCCCGCGAACAGCGGGTGGTCATCGAAGACCGCCTGAAGCGCGGCGACCTGCGCGGCATCGTCGCCACCAGCTCGCTCGAGCTCGGCATCGACATGGGCGCGGTCGACCTCGTGATCCAGATCGAATCACCGGGCGCCGTCAGCCGTGGGTTGCAGCGTGTCGGGCGGGCGGGGCACTCGGTCGGCGAGGCCAGCCGCGGCACGATCTTCCCCAAGCACCGCAGCGACCTGATCGAGGCGACCGTGGTGGCCCAGCGCATGCACGCCGGCGAGATCGAGCACAGCCGCTACCTGCGCAACCCGCTCGACGTGCTCGCCCAGCAGATCATCGCCCACGTCGCCGCCGTGGCCGGCACCACCGGCACCGTTGCGGTCGACGCCGTGAAGGCCGTGATGCGCCGCGCCGCCGCGTTCCACGACCTCACCGACGAGTTGTTCTTGAACGTGCTCGACCTGCTCGCCGGGCGCTACCCCTCCGACGAATTCAACGAGCTTCGACCACGTCTCGTGTGGGACCGCGTCAACGACACGTTGCGGGCCCGCGACGGCAGCAAGCGGCTGGCCGTCACGAGCGGCGGCACGATCCCCGACCGCGGCATGTTCGGCGTGTTCCTGCCGGACGGCACCCGGGTCGGCGAACTCGACGAGGAGATGGTCTACGAGAGCCGCCCCGGCGAGGCGTTCATCCTCGGCGCGTCGACGTGGCGGATCGAAGACATCGGGCACCACAAAGTGGTCGTCACGCCCGCCCCGGGGGCGCCCGCCAAGATGCCGTTCTGGCACGGCGACCGGCCCGGCCGCCCGCTCGAGCTCGGGCGCGCGATCGGTGCGTTCATGCGCGAGACGCGGAAGCTGCCCGACGGTCAGGCAGTCGCCACGCTGCAGGCCGACTACCACCTCGACGAGCGCGCCGCTGCCAACGTCGTCCAGTACCTGTCCGAACAGGCCGCCGCGACCGGCGCCCTGCCCGACGACCGCACGATCGTCGTCGAACGCTTCCGCGACGAGATCGGCGACTGGCGGGTGTGCATCCTCAGCCCGTTCGGCACGCCCGTCCACGCCCCGTGGGCGATGGCGATCGAGCGCCGCCTCGTCGAGCGCTACGAGCTGCCGGTCGAAACGATGTACGGCGAGGACGGGATCGTCGTCCGCCTGCCCGAAGCGATCACCGAGCTGGCCCCTGACGATCTCGTGATCGCTCCCGACGAGGTCCGCGAGATGGTCGTCGCCGCGCTGCCCCAGACGGCCCTGTTCGCAGCGCGCTTCCGCGAGTGCGCCGGCCGCGCCCTCTTGTTGCCGCGCCGGCGCCCCGACCAGCGCACCCCGCTGTGGCAGCAGCGCCAGCGGGCAGCCGACCTGCTCGCCGTGGCGGCCAAGTACCCGACCTTCCCGATCCTGTTGGAAACCAGCCGCGAGTGCCTCCAGGACGTGTTCGACGTCCCCGCCCTCACGGAGGTCCTGCAACAGCTGCAGTCGCGTCAGATTCGGCTCGTCCAGGTCGACACGGCGAGCGCCAGCCCGATGGCGTCGAGCCTCCTGTTCGGCTGGATCGCCGCCTACATGTACGAAGGCGACGCGCCGCTCGCCGAGCGCCGGGCCGCCGCGTTGGCGCTCGACCGCGACCTGTTGCGCGAGCTGCTCGGCGCCGAGGAGCTGCGCGAGCTGCTCGAACCCGGGGTCCTCGCCGACGTCGAGCTCGAACTGCAGTGCCTCGCCGACAACCGCCGGGCGCGCAGCGTCGACGAACTTCACGACGTGCTCCGCCGGGTTGGCGACCTCACCGCCCAGGAAGCCGAGCTGCGCGCCGCCGACGGGCTCGACGCCCACGCCGCGCTCGCTCAACTGGTCGCCGAACGGCGGGCGATCACCGTGATGATCGGTGGCGCCGAGTCGTCCGAGCTGCGCTACATCGCCGCCGCGGACGCCGCCCGCTACCGCGCCGCGTTCGGTTGCGCCGTGCCGCTCGGCCTGCCGGCGGCGTTCACCGAAGCGGTCGCGCGTCCACTGGTCGAACTCGTGTCCCGCTACGCGCGCACCCACGGACCGTTCCTCGCGAGCGAGATCGGGCGCCGCTGGGCGGTCCCGGTCGAGCGCGTCGACGCCGCCCTCGCCGAGCTCGACCGCGACGGTGGGCAGCTGGTGCTCGGCGAGTTCCGGCCCGGCGGCGTCACCCGCGAATGGGTCGACACCGAGGTCCTGCGCCAGCTCCGCCGGCGCTCGCTGGCGGTGCTGCGGCACGAGGTCGAGCCGGTCACCCAGGACGTGCTCGGGCGCTTCCTGCCGGCGTGGCACGGCCTCTGCGAACCGCAGCGCGGTACCGAAGCGCTCGTCGACGCGCTCGGTCAGCTCGCCGGGGCCCCGCTCGTCGCCTCCACGCTCGAGAGCGACATCCTCCCCGAACGCGTCAAGGGCTACTCGCCGGCGATGCTCGACACGCTCACCACGGCCGGCGAGATCGTGTGGGTCGGCGCCTCGCCGCTCGGCGGACGCGACGGCCGGATCCGGCTGTGCTTCGCCGACCAGTTGGCGCTCTTGGCGCCCGGATGGGAAACCCCCGAGCGTCCCGCGGGAGCACTCCACGACGTGCTCCGCGAGCAACTCGCCACCGCCGGGGCGAGCTTCTGGGGCCAACTCCGCGCGGCTGCAGTCGGCGCTGACGGCATCGCCCGGGTCGGTCACGCGGCCTCCGAGCAGGAGATCCTCTCCGCCGTGTGGGACCTCGTCTGGTCGGGGGAGGTCACCAACGACTCGCTGGCGCCGCTGCGGGCGATGCTCCACGGCGGCGTTGCCCCGGCAGCGGCACGCCGGGCCCGGAGCGCCCGCCCGCGCCCGGTGCGCTTGAACCGGGTCGGCCCGCCCGCCGGTGCCGGACGGTGGAGCCTGGTCGCGCCGTTGCTGCAGCCCCCGGCGGCGCCCACCGAGGCCGCCCACGCGCAAGCCCTGCAACTGCTCGACCGCTATGGCGTCGTCACCCGCGAAGCGGTCCTCGGGGAAGGCGTGCTCGGCGGCTACGCATCCGTGTACGGCGTGCTCAAGGTGCTCGAAGAGCGCGGCACGGTGCGCCGCGGCTACTTCGTCGCCGGGCTCGGCGCAGCCCAGTTCGCGGTGCCGGGTGCGGTCGAGCGGCTGCGATCGATGCGCGCCGACAACGTGCTCGACGACGCCCCGGCGGCACCGCCGCTCGTGCTCGCCGCCACCGACCCGGCCCAGCCGTACGGCGCGGCACTCAACTGGCCCGACACGCCCGGGCGGCCAGCGCGCTCGGCGAACGCCTTGGTGGTGCTCGACGACGGCGTGCCGCTGGCCTGGTTCGACCGGCGTTCGCACCACGTGGTCACGTTCCCGGCGGGGATGGGCAACCCGCGCTGGGCCGAGGCGCTCGCCGATCTCGTGGGCACCGGCCGGCAGGGCGCCGTCGAGGTCCGCAAGATCGACGGCGAGGCGATCCGCGCAGCGGCCGGTCTCCCACCGGACGCACCCGAGGCACTGCTGCGTGCGGTCGGCTTCACCGACGGCTACCGCGGCCTCACGTTCCGGAAGTAGCCAGTTGCTGCGCTCCGGCGGTGCGGTCGCGCCCGGCGCGCTTGGCAGCGAGCAGGGCCTTGTCAGCCGCGTGCAACGTCCGCTCGATCGCCGTGCCGTTGCCATCGGCGACCCCGGCCGACAGCGTGATCTTCACGTCGCGGGGGAGGTCGAGCGCCCGGGCGGCGGCGACGATCCGGTCGGCCACCCGGGCTGCGTCGCGGTCGGAGGCGCCCGGAAGCACGATGCAGAACTCCTCGCCGCCGTACCGGTAGACGACGTCGTCGCGGCGCACCTCGCGGGTGAGCATCGCGCTGACCTCGCGCAAGACGTCGTCGCCGAACCGGTGGCCGTGGGTGTCGTTGATCTGCTTGAAGTGATCGATGTCGATCATGATCACCGCTGTCGGCCCGGCCACCGGGTGGCGCCGGCGCGTGCCGGCGTCGGTGCTGGTGGTGAGGTCGCGCAGGTCGTGGTCGAGGCGGCGCCGGTTGGCGAGCCCGGTCAGCGAGTCGCTCCAGGCCAGCACGCTCAGCTCTCGTCGCGGGCGGGCGCCGCGCAGCGAGAACAAGAGCGCCGTCAGCCCGAGGGCGATGAACATCAGGGCGACGACGATCAGCATCGCCAGGCCGGACCCGGCCGCCGCGTCGGGCGCGGCGGGGGCCGCGCGGGCGGTCCATGCGGCGGCCAGCAACTCGTCGACGGCGGTCGCGTACACGCTGTCGGCGGGCGCTTCGGCGACGGTGACCATCCCGTCGGCCGCGCGCGGGATCGCCGCCAGGGCAATGCGCACGTCGCTGCTGAACGTGGACGGCAGTTGGTCGAGCACGGCCGCTCCGGCGTCGTCGGCCCGCGTGCGGTCGGCCCGAACGGCGCGGTGCGGCGCCGGCTCTGGCTCGTATACACATCTCCGCCCCCACG